>JAUNBO010000154.1:1613-3969 GCA_030527065.1 Bacillota bacterium
GGAGTTTCTCCGGCTTTCGGGATGAAGAGCGGCCGCCGTATTCCTCTCCGGGACTGGGGCGCAGGACGGTCACTATTTTCCTTTCAGGATTCGAGAATCAGCCTTCCTTTATATGCGCCAGGCCCTTTTCCACCACGTCCCGTACATGGTCGTCGTCCAGGGAATAGAGAACTGACTTTCCCATCCGGCGGTATTTCACCAGTCTGGCCTGGCGCAGGGATTTCAACTGGTGAGAGATGGCGGAGTTGGTCATTCCCAGTAGGGCCGCCAGATCGCAGACGCAGAGGTCCCTTTCGTCCAGGGCCCACAGGATGCGGATGCGGGTGCTGTCTCCCAGCACCTTAAAGAAGTCCGCCAGATCGTAGAGTTCGTCTTCCGGCGGCATTTTGCCCCGGACCTCTTCCACCGCTTCCGTATGGATGGCCTGGCACTCGCAGACCGGCGCTATTTCTTCTCTTTTTATATCTTTTGTATCCGTCATGCTGGTTCTCCTTCATATAAACAAACATATGAGCAATTATTCAACTGTTATAATGATAACCGACGCCGACGAAGTTGTCAAGAAGGAAAAACAAAAATAAAAAAGCAAAAAAATGTGGCTTTGCTGCAACAGGGGGCCTGAAGGCTGGTTTTGGTTTACTTTTCATTTGGCGGATAATATAATAAAGATGTTTGAGGATATAAATGCCAGGGGGGACTGGAATGGAGAGAGAAGCTCTTTACACGGAACTGGAAAACATAGTGGGAGCCGCAAGGCTGCGCAGAAACGCACCCATGAAGGAATACACATCTTTTAAAGTGGGAGGGCCGGCGGACTGTCTGGCGGAGCCGGCCGGAGAAGAAGAGCTGGCGGCGGCCCTGGCCCTGCTGGCCCGGACGCAGACGCCGCACTTCGTAATGGGGAACGGCACCAACCTGCTGGTCCGGGACCAGGGCTACCCCGGAGTGGTGCTCCGCCTGGGGGAAGCCTTTTCCGCAGTAGAGGCGGAAGGCGAAAGGATCCGGGCCGGAGCCGGGGCCTTGCTGGCGTCGGTGGCGGCCCGGGCCGCCGAGGCAGGCTTGCAGGGATTGGAATTTGCCTCCGGCATTCCCGGCAGCATGGGGGGCGCCCTCTTTATGAATGCCGGCGCTTACGACGGAGAAATGAGCCGGGTGACGGAGGAAGTCCGGGTGATGGCCCGGGACGGAAGCCGGACGGACACTCTGGGGGCGGCGGAAATGGGATACGGCTACCGGAAAAGCGCATTGATGGAAACGGGAGCCGTGGTCTTGTCCGCCGTGCTGAAGCTGGAACCGGGGGACCCGGCGGCCATACGGGCGCAGATGCGGGAGCTGGCCGCCCGGCGGAATGCAAAGCAGCCCGTAAGCCTGCCCAGCGCCGGCAGCTTCTTCAAGAGACCGGAGGGGAACTTTGCGGGAAAGCTGATCCAGGACGCCGGCCTGAAAGGCCTGTCCCGGGGAGGAGCCCGGGTGTCCCCGCTCCATGCGGGCTTCATAGTCAACGAGGGCGACGCCACCGCCCAGGACATCATAGACCTGATGAAGGTGGTACAGACCGCCGTATACCAGCGCTTCGGCGTCCGGCTGGAGCCGGAAGTGCGCATCATATAAGACGGAAGGCACAGGCAAGCTTTATGAGATACCGGCTGAAATACGATCTGCATACCCATACCACCTATTCCCACGGCAAAGGGAGCATAGAGGACAACGTAAAGGCGGCGGCGGCCCGGGGCCTGGAGGCTCTGGCCATCACCGACCACGGCCCCGGCAGCATGCTGTTCGGCATGGACCCGGAGCGGGTCCCGGAAATGCGCCGGGAGATAGAGCGCCTGCAGCCTTTGTATCCCCAGGTGAAAATATTGCTGGGGGTGGAGGCCAACATCACCGTCCCCTCCGGCCATCTGGACGTGACAGATGAGCTCCGGCAGGAGCTGGACCTGGTCCTGGCGGGGTATCACTGCGCAGCCCTGGGAGAAAACCCCTGGAAAGCGGCGGTCGTCCATCTGAGGAACATGGCGGGTATCAGCTCCCGGAGACTGGCAATACTGAATACAGAGAGCGTCGTCCGGGCTGTTTACGAAAGTGAATTCAAGATCCTGACCCACCCCGGAGACAAGGGGCAGTTCCACATGGAGGAAATCGCCCGGGCCTGCGCAGACCGGGGCGTGCTGATGGAGATCAACAACGGCCACGACGCCCTCAACGAGGAAACCATCCGCATCTGCGCCGGGACCGACGCCGCTTTCATCATCAACAGCGACGCCCATCTCCCCCAGAACGTGGGGGCTTTTGAGAGGGCCCTGGGGCGGGCTTTGGCAGCGGGGCTGGACCCGGCCCGGATCGTGAACATAGAGGC
>JAUNBO010000155.1:0-2675 GCA_030527065.1 Bacillota bacterium
AGCTGGTGGACGCCGGGAACACGGTGGTGGTGATAGAGCACAATCTGGACGTCATAAAACAGGCGGACTACATCATAGATCTGGGTCCTGACGGCGGAGACCGGGGGGGCCTCATAGTGGCGGCGGGTACGCCGGAAGAGGTGGCCGCTGCGGACACTTACACGGGGGAATACCTGAAGCGGGTGCTGAAGGGGTAGGCGGCCGCCGGTTCATTGGCAAGGATTTTCCGGCGGTTTACAGGAGGCCGCAGCTTCCCACCGGGACCTTGCCGTCGATGGCGTAGATGACGGCAAAGGTCCTTTCGGCGTCGAACCAACTGCAAAGCTCTATAAAATCCACGCCGCGCTTTACCAGGTCTTTGGCGGCCCGGCAGGCGGCGTCCAGATCTTTTACGAACATGGTATATGAATTGCATTCCGGGTGTTTCAATTCTACAAGTGTGGTTTCCTCTACACCGCGCATCTGCACCACGATCCCATATTCCACCAGGGAGTCCAGGTCTTCCAGCTTAGCAAGTTCTTCCGGGAAGTAACCGGCGTGGTGCATGCGGACGCCTCCCCCGGCAATGGCGGCCAGGTGGGCGGTCTTTTCGTCGTCGAAGTCGCCGCAGAGGTTGAAGAGCTCATAGCCCTCCGCAGCCAGCTTCGCCACCAAGGCTTCGGTCATTTCCATGGAGCCGGTGGCGGCGATCAGGTTGTAGCTTTCGGCGTTTTCGTAGACGCCGGAGTAAGTGTCCGGGCAGGCTCCCGGTACGTTCATGATAAAGGCGAATTTCAACATCTTTTTACCTCCTGACTGCGTTGTGGGGCGGCGGATGGTGCTTTCATTATATCAGCCGGGGACTGAAAAGGGAAGAGCGAAGCAGAGCAGAAAAAGCGCAGAAGCGGCGATGCAGGGAGCGAAGGGCCGGCTGTCGTGGAGGCGGAGCTTGCGGAGAAGGAGCAGGGGGGCGGAAAGGAGGCCGGCCAGGAGAAAGGAAAGGCAGAGGAGGAGCAGGCCGGCCGTGGGGCCCAGGAGAAGGCCCAGGGCCGCAAACAGCTTTACGTCGCCAAAGCCCAGGCCCTGGGTCCCGCACAGGAGAGCGGCGGCCAAAGCGACGAGGAGGGCGAGGCCGCCGCAGAGCAGGCCGCCGGCAGGAGCGGACCACCAGGCGGAGTGGAAAACGGCGGCCCCGGGAGAGCCGGCGGCGGTCTGCCGGAGGTCGCCGCCGGCGAAGGCAAGGGCCAGCAGCGCCAGGGCCGCCGTGTATTGGTCGGGGATGATGCTGCGCTTCCGGTCTGCCTGAGCAATGAGCAGGAGCAGGAGGCAGACGACCATCAAGGGCAGCCACAGGAGCAGGCCAAAACCGCCGCCGGCCAGCTGCCACCACAGGACCGCGCCGCAGATTGCCAGCAGGGCGGCGGCAGCTGGGAAGGCCCGCCTGTCCGGGTAGAGGGGCGGGCCTTCCGGCCGGGCCTCCCCAGCTTTCAGCCCGGCCTTTTCTGTCCCCAGCCCGGGTCCTTCCGCTTCCGGCGTAATTTCCTCTGCTCCCTCTCTGTCCCTTTCCTCTGCCGGCTCCTCTTCACCCTCCCGCAGCCAAGCCTCCGGGGTCCTTTTCAGCACTGCGGCCCATAAGGCCCCGCCGCCCAGTCCGGCTGCCGCTCCCATTAAAACGGATAGAAGATCCATTCTGCCTTTCATCCTCTCTGCTCATCCCTTTTTTAGCCGAAGTCTTTTAGACTGTTTTCTGACTGGCGGCATGAAACATCATAATTATATATAAAATGTTAAAAAATGTAAATCAAAAATAATGAAATCCCCATTCATTTTGCGGTCTTTGCGCAAAAGAGCCTTCCGGCACCAACGTCGCTGGCCCTGGTTTGCGGTAGGCCGGCGCAAAAGAGCCCCCCAGCCCCCAACCCCGCCGGCCCTGGTTTGCGGTAGGCCGGCCCAAACCCGATGCCCGACCCCAATCCCAGCGCCTCCCCTTTGCAGCAAGCCGGCTCGAATCCGGGGCCCGACCCCAACCAACTGCGGGCCCCGCTGGGGCAACGGGGCCGAATTCCGACCCCAGCCCCCAACGCCAAGGGGCCGGTTGGGGGCAAACCGGCGAAAAAGAGCCCCCCAGCCCCCAACCTCGCCGGGGCCCCGCTGGGGCAACGGGCCCGGATTTCGGCTCCGGCCCTCAACGCCAAGGGGCCGGTTGGGGGCAAACCGGCGCAAAAGAGCCCCCCAGCCCCCAACCTCGCCGGGGCTCCCGTTGCAGCAAACCGCCCCAAGTCCGATGCCCGACCCCAATCCCAGCGCCTCCCCGTTGCAGCAAGCCGCCCCGAAACCGGCCCCGACCTGCAACACCGCCGGGGCTCCCGTTGCAGCAAACCGTCTCAAATCCGGCTCCGACCTGCAACGCCATCGGGGCCCCAGTTGCAGCAATCCGCCCCAAAACCTGACACCGGCGCCACGAAAAAAGGGCTTACCGCCCGCATTTCACGAGACAGTAAGCCCTTTCTGTATTCCCGAATATTCGTCTGCCTTTTGGAGTCGTCTCCCACCCGGCGCTGTTTGCACCAGCAGCCGGGCGCTGGATTCTCTCCGTCTTTACCGCTTTCCGCTGGCCCCCAGCACGTTCTTGATCTTATGGCGGACCATGGCCTGGATGGCGTCCCTGGCAGGCCCCAGATATTTTCTGGGATCAA
>JAUNBO010000155.1:2775-3953 GCA_030527065.1 Bacillota bacterium
CGGACCATGGCCTGGATGGCGTCCCTGGCAGGCCCCAGATATTTTCTGGGATCAAAGTCCGCCGGATGCTCCGTCAGGTAACGGCGGATCTCCGCCGTCATGGCCAGCCGCAGGTCCGTATCGATGTTCACCTTGCAGACGCCGTATTTGGCGGCGGTCCTTATCATTTCTTCGGGGACGCCCTGGGCGCCGGGGATGTCTCCGCCGTAACGGTTGCAGAGAGCCACAAACTCCGGCAGCACCGTGGAGGCGCCGTGGAGGACCAGAGGCGTATCCGGGATCAGCTTGTGGATGGCCTGCAGACGTTCAAAGTCCAGATAGGGATCTCCCTTGAATTTGTAAGCGCCGTGGCTGGTGCCGATGGCGATGGCCAGAGAGTCCACCCCCGTTCTGGAAACAAATTCCGCAGCTTCTTCCGGGTCCGTGAAGGTGGCGGAACGAGCGTCCACCTTGATGTTGTCCTCCACGCCGGCCAGCTTGCCCAACTCGGCCTCTACCACCACGCCCTTGGCATGGGCGTATTCCACCACCTGCTTCGTAAGAGCGATGTTTTCCTCGAAAGAGTGCTTGGAGCCGTCTATCATAACGGAGGAAAAGCCGTCGTCCACGCATTTTTTGCAGATGTCGAAATCCTCGCCGTGGTCCAGATGCAGCACGATGTCCAGCCCTGTGTCCTCAATGGCCGCCTCCACCAAGTGGCGCAGATAAGCCCCTCTGGCATACTTCCGGGCGCCGGCGGACACCTGGAGGATAAGGGGCGCCTCTTCCGCTTTGGCGGCGTCCACGATCCCCTGGATGATCTCCATGTTGTTCACGTTGAAAGCGCCTACGGCATAGTCGCTTTGAAGCGCCTTTTCAAACATTTCTTTAGATGTAACCAATGCCATATTCTTCCTCCATTCCTTTGTGCAGCCCTCCTCCTGTCTCAGTTCGCAAGACGCTTTGCCGGGGAAGACGCCTGCCGCACAAATCAAAAAACTTGGTACTCCCGAAGGCTACTGGGTCAGAATGTTCACCACCTGCTCCGGCGTGGCGCCTGCGGGGATGGTAAAGTCTCCGGCCTGAAGCCGGGTGTCGGCCTCCGCCGCAATGACGGCGTTATAAAATTCGTTGGCCTCTGTGATAAGGCCGGCGTCTATCAGGAGCTGTGCGATGTCTGCGCCTGTGGAGCCGGAAGG
>JAUNBO010000156.1 GCA_030527065.1 Bacillota bacterium
CCGCTGTAAGCCGCCGCATCTCTGTGAAGGTCTATGATGATCTCCACAGAGGGATACTGAGCCAGCAGGCTCTGAAGCGTCTCCATGGAGCGGCTGTAGGACTGGTTGTAGGAGGGGTTGTCATGGAGGGTCTTATCGTGGAAGACGGCAATGCCCCGGGCCTCCAGCTCCGCCGCCAGCACCGCTCCCACCTCCCGCACCGTCCCGGCCTCGCCGGTGGAATGGAAGTTCCCTTCGCTGACAGGCTGATAGGACTCTGTGGCGTGGGTGTGATAGATGAGGACCCGGGGGGTGCCGCCGCCGGAGTCCACCAGAGGAACCGGAGAGATTTCCCCCGCAGCTTCTTCCCCGCCGTCCCCGGAGCTTTCTTCCGGCCCCCGGCTCTCCGCGGTTGCAGCTTCCTCCGCCCCGGCCACTTCCGTTCCTTCTGGCAGACCGTCTGCGGATGTTTCATCTCCGCTCAAAAGGCTCCCCTCCGGCGCCTCCGGCTCTCCCGTTGTCTCTGTAAGCCCGCTTCCCGCTCCCGGGAAGGAAAGCTCCACCATCCCCTGTAAAAAGCCGGCGCTGCCCGCCGGCGGCTGGGCCGTCTCCGCGGAGAGGCTTTCCCTGCTTTCCTCCAGGCCCCTGCTCACCACGGGCATGGCGTTTTCCAGATATCCGATCCCCGCCGCTTCTTCTGCTTTTTCAGACAGACCCTGCCCTCCCCAGGCCCAGGCCGCTGCCGCCACCGCCATCCACAGCCCTGCCATCCACAGAAGCCCTTTGCTTCCGTTTTTTCTTCGGTAAGCTCTCGTTCTCCGCATTTCCCACCTCGTCTGTCCCCATGCTGTTCTCTGCGGGTCCGCCGGTCCAAAAACCCATCGCTTCGCAAAGGGGCAGCCTGACCGGGGATGCCCCGGCCCGGCCTTTGCGCATCCGCAGAAGGAAAGACCCGCAGGTCCTTCCCCTGCTACGAATATATGCCGGGGTGGAGCGTAATATTTATGGCATTTGCCAGGATCTCCGAAAAGCCCGCCACCACCTGGTCTATGTCCGAGGAAGTGACAATGACGGAAGCCCCCTGCTCCGCCAGATACTGCTCCGCCTTCTCCGGCTCCGTCAGGAATCCTCCCAGAGAATCCATGATGAGGGTGTTGGAATCGATCACCGTGGGGACCCCCACCGCCAGGACCTTCCGGCCCAGGCTCTTTTCCGTCAGCTCCTTGCGCATGTTGCCGGTGCCGGCTCCCGGCGAAATGCCCGTGTCCGATATCTGTATGGTGGTGTTGATGCGGGAGGCTTCCCTTGCGGCCAGGGCGTCCACGGCCAGAACCAGGTCCGGCCCGGCGATCTCCACGGCTTTCCTGATGAGCTCCGCCGTCTCCATTCCCGTGGAAGCCATCACGCCGGGGCAGAGCACGCTGACACAGGCCATGCCCTCCTCCGCCTGCTCCCGGAAGAGAAGAAAGATGTGACGGGTCACCTGGACGCTGCCTGCGGCGCGGGGCCCCAGGGCGTCGGGGGTCACCTCCGGATTGCCCAGTCCCACCACCAGAACCTGAAGGGGGCTTTCGCCGTCCCTCTGGGGCAGCAGCTTCTTCAGCTCCGCCGCCACCGCCCGGGCCGCCTCTTCCCGCCGGGCCTCCGTGCCGCTGAGCCCCGCTTCCAATTCTATGGTGATGTAATTTCCCGGGGGCTTCCCCAGGGCGGCGGCCCCCTCTTCATCCTGTATCCGGATACGGGTCACCCTGATGTCCTGGTCCCATTGGTCCACGTCCACCGCCACTCCCGGGATTTCCCCGGCGTCTCCGCTCCGGCCCTCCTCAAAAATTTCCTTGGATTCCAGCGCCAAGTCTGTTCTGATCCCCATAAAAGTCCCTTCCTTTCCCGTTTTTTCTATTTTGCGCCGCTATCTTCCTTTTTAAACGCAGCTGCAGACATGGCAGAGAAGTTTTCCGTAAAATTTCCGGCTGTTTTACCGCTTCTTTTACATTTTCTGCTTGCATTTTCTTTTTCGCTCTTATATACTGGGACTTGCGATATTTCGAGAAAGTGGGGTGAAAAAATATGGCAAACATCAAATCTGCTAAAAAAAGAGTCAAGGTCATTGCCAACAAGACCGCTGCCAACAGGCGCGTCAAGGGCCATCTGAAGGCCATCGTCAAGAACTTTGAAAAGGCCATAGCGGAAGGCGACCTGAATACGGCCGCTGAAAAGCTGGCGCTGGCAGAAAAGAAGCTGAAGCAGGCTGCCGCCAAGGGCGTCATTCACAAGAACGCAGCTTCCAGAAAGGTTTCCCGCATGGCGAAGCGTTTCAACAAGGCTCAGGCAGAGTAAAATCTCACCCGTCCCACATCTCGCGTGTATAAGTTAAATACACATGAAAAGCCGGTTGTGTCTCCCGGCTTTTTGACTTTTTTGCAGGGCCCGCCGTTCGCCGCACCCAGTCCCCGGCCTCCGGCCCTCAAAGGCCCAACAGCCTCAGCACCAGGGCCCCTTCCACGGCGATGCCGGCGGAAATACACTCTTCATTCACATGAAATTCTCCGGAATGAAGCCCCGGATTTTCCCGGCCCGGAAAGCCGCTTCCCAGAAAGAAAAAGGCTCCCGGCCGCTCCTGCAGGTAATAGGCGAAATCCTCCACCCCCATGCTGGGCCGGTCCAGCAGCCGCACCTGCTCTTTTCCCAAGGCCTCCCATGCCGCTTCCTGCACCAGCCGGCAGCCGGCGTTGCCGTTGACCAGGGCGGCATAGCCCGAATCCCAGTTCACCTCCGCCTGTCCCCCGGCGGCGGCGGCCGCCGACCGTGCAGCCTCTTCCACCCGGTCTCTCAGGAGAGCCCGCAGGGCCGGGGCCTCTTTCCCGCTTCCGGCGCTCCGGCCCCCGGGCAGGCAGCGCAGGGTTCCTTCCAGTTCCACCAGGTCCGCCAGGACATTGGGGGCCGTCCCGCCCCGTATCTTCCCTATGGAGACCACGGCCCCGTCCACCGGGTCCCATCTGCGGCTCACCACCGTCTGCAGATTCATCACCACCTGGGCGGCGGCCACCAGAGCGTCAATCCCCTGATGAGGGCTGGCCCCATGGGCTTTCTGTCCCCGGACAGAGATGCGAAAGCCGTCGGAGGCGGCATGGACCACGCCATAGCGTATCCCCACCGTGCCGCCGGGAAGCTCCGGCTTTACATGGAGGCCAAAAACGAAATCCGCTCTGGGAATAAAAAAAGGAGCGGCCCAGGAGCCCTTCTCCCCTCCCAGACAGCCGGCCCTTATCATCCGCAGAGCGCCTCCGCTGGTTTCTTCCGCCGGCTGAAAAATCAGGGTGACGGCGCCTCTCCAGAGGTCCCTGCACAGAAGAAGGGCTCTGGCCGTTCCCAGCAGCACCGCCGTGTGAACGTCGTGGCCGCAGGCGTGCATCAGCCCGGGACGCTCTGAAGCGAAGGACAGCCGAAGGGTCTCCTGTACCGGCAGGGCGTCTATGTCCGCCCGCAGGGCCACGCAGCCGGCGGCCCTGCCGTCCTGCCCTTCCGAAAGATCCGCTCCCGCCGTTTCCGACGCCTGGCCGCCACGGTTCTCTATCACCCCGACGATCCCGGTGTCCAGCACCCGCCGCCATGGGATCCCCAGCTCTGACAGCTCTCTTTCTATCCTCTCCGCAGTCTTGAATTCCTGGTTTCCCGTTTCCGGCCACCGGTGCAGCTCCCGCCTCAGTTCCACAGCGCAGGCCGCCGCCCGGGCCAGAACCCCTTCCGGCAGCCTGACGCCAAACAGACCGCCGGAAGAGACTTCCTTTTCCCCGGGACTCTCCGTTTCCCTCTGCTCCCATTCCATCGGGCCACCTCCCCCATAGATATCTTCCATATCTATTCACGGAGATGCGCCTTTATTCGCCTGGCCATGCCGCAGACCGCCCCGGCGTTCCCGATTCAAATGTGACCGCTTGCTCATAGACAGCAGTGGGAGCGGCAA
>JAUNBO010000007.1:0-11524 GCA_030527065.1 Bacillota bacterium
TGTGTCCTTGTCAACTGAAGGTATAGTTCTTGCTTAAAAGATTGGGCAAGAACTGTGCCACATCTTTCTCACACCAAACATCTTTGTTCGTCTCGCCTTAAATTCTTAGCTGGTCCTGCGGAGGCCCGGCAAACCGTCCCCCTGGCGTCCCCTTGGATAGTATACCCTGCCGGAAATCCCATCCCGCAAGGTCTGGGATTTCAAAGCATTCTGCACAGAGCCGCCGGGAAAGCGACGCCTTTCACATCAAAGGATGAATTTATCCACGTCCACAGACTGCACCACGTCCTCAAACTTCTGCTGGACGTAAGCCTTGTCTATGACCACTTCCTCCGTTTCCATCTCCGGGATATCGAAGGAAACGTCCTCCAAAAGCTTTTCCATTACCGTGTGCAGACGCCGGGCGCCGATGTTTTCCGACTGCTCGTTGGTGAGGAAGGCCATGGTGGCGATTTCCTCCACCGCATCGTCGGTGAAGTTGACGGAAATGCCCTCAGTCTCCAGGAGCATCTTGTGCTGCTTCAGAAGGGCATTCTCCGGCACGGTAAGGATGCGGACAAAATCCTCCTTGGTCAGGTTTTCCAGCTCCACCCGGATGGGGAAGCGTCCCTGAAGTTCCGGGATCAGGTCCGTGGGCTTGGCGGTGTGGAAGGCGCCGGCGCCGATGAACAGCACATGGTCCGTCTTCACCGGTCCGTATTTGGTGTTGATGACGCTGCCCTCCACAATGGGCAGGATGTCCCGCTGGACCCCTTCTCTGGATACGTCGGCCCCGGATCTCATGCTTCCTGCGCCGGAGGCGATCTTGTCTATCTCGTCGATGAAGATGATGCCGTTCTGCTCGGCATTCTCCAGAGCCTCGGAGGTCACCTGATCCATATCGATGAGGTTCTGGGCCTCCTGCTCCCGCAGGATCTTCCTGGCGTCCTTCACCCGCAGCTTCTTCTTTTTCTTCTTCTGGGGCAGCATATCCCCGAAGATGCTGCCGATGGCCACGCTCATGCCCTCGTTGCCCACGTCCAGATTGTTCAGAGCCGCATTGCTTTCCGTCACTTCGATCTCAATGTACTGGTCCTCCAGCAGGCCGTCCTTCAGCTGCTGCCGGACGTGCTCCCGGGCCAGCCCCACATCGCTCTTCTCCTCTTCCTCCGGCTGTATCTGGGAGGGCGCCTGCTGCTGGTTCTGAAATCCTCCCCCCAGGATAAAATCGAAGGGACCCCGGACGCCGCCCTTGGGCGCCGGTTTTTTATGCCCCGGGATGATGGCCTCTATTATTTTCTCCTCGGCGATTTCCTCCGCCACGGCGTATTTCTCCTGAAGCCGCTTCTGCTTGGTGATGCGGATAGACGCTTCCACCAGGTCCCTGACCATGGAATCCACGTCCCGGCCCACATAGCCCACCTCTGTAAATTTTGTGGCCTCCACCTTTACGAAAGGCGCGTCCATCAGCCTGGCCAGCCGCCGGGCGATCTCGGTTTTTCCCACGCCCGTGGGCCCCATCATCAGAATGTTCTTGGGCGTCACCTCTTCCCGCATCTCTTCCGGGAGCAGGCTCCTCCGGTACCGGTTCCTGAGAGCGATGGCCACGGACTTCTTGGCGGAATCCTGGCCTATGATGTATTTGTCCAGCTCCTGGACGATCTCCTTCGGCGTCATTGAATAAAGTTGACTCATCTCCGCACCCTCCCTACAGCTTTTCCACAGTGATGTGGTCGTTGGTGTACACACAGATGGAAGCCGCGATGTGCAGGGCCTCCCGCACCACTTCCTCTGCGCTCATGTCCGTATGATTGAACAGAGCGTTGGCCGCCGCATAGGCGTAGTTCCCGCCGGAGCCGATGGCCACGAAATCCTGGTCCGGCTCTATCACCTCTCCGTTCCCGGAGATCAGCAGGATGTTTTCCTGGTCTGCGGCCAGCATAAGCGCCTCCAGATGACGGATGGCTTTATCGCTGCGCCAGTCCTGGGCCAGGCCCACGGCGGCCCTCTTCAGGTTCCCCCCGTGCTCCTCCAGCTTCTTTTCAAAGCGCTCCGTCAGCGTAAAGGCGTCGGCCACAGAGCCGGCAAAGCCCGTCAGCACGGAGTTCTTATAGATCTTGCGTACTTTTTTGGCGGAATACTTCATGATGGAAGTTTCCCCCATGGTCACCTGGCCGTCGCCGCCGATGCAGACGTCCCCGGGTCCCCTTCTTACCGCTACAATGGTGGTGGCATGAAATTGCTGCATGATAGTTCCCCTTTCAAAGCGATACCCGTCGCATTTTCGCCCTGCGGCGCCTTGCGGCGGCTCTTTCTTCCTCTGACAGGAGCATACAGGCCCCGCCAGACCGAAGATACCATTTTAAATATAACAATTATTCTTTATAGTCGCATTCCGGGTTGGAACAGGCCCGCTCTCCGGCCTTGGTCTTTCGCTCCACCAGCAAAGCGCCGCACCTGGGGCACTCCTTCTGCACCGGCTTGTTCCAGTAGACCTGGTTACAAGCCGGATAGCCGCTGCAGCCGTAGAACAGCTTGCCGCTCCTGCCCTTCCTGGCGACGATATCCTTTCCGCATCTGGGACATTTCACATCGATTTTCGATACGAGGGGCTTTGTGTTTTTACAGTCCGGATAGCCGCTGCAGGCCAGGAATTCCCCGTAACGCCCATGCTTCACCGCCATGGGCTTTCCGCAGATCTCGCAGACCTGGTCCGTCAGCACCTCCGGCAGCTGCACCCGCTCGATTTCCTTGTCCGCCACCGCAAGCTCTTCCGCCAGGATCTTGTAGAAATCCTCCACGATGCCCTTCCAGTCGGCATGCTCCACCTCCACGCTGTCCAGGCGGTCCTCCATGCCGGCGGTAAAGCCCGTGTCCGCGATCTCCTTGAAATATTTTTCCATCAGTCCCGTCACCAGAAAGCCCAGTTCCGTGGGGATCAGGACCTTTTTCTCCCGGTCCACATATTTCCGCTCTATGAGGGTGGCGATGATGGGGGCATAGGTGCTGGGCCGGCCGATGTTCTTTTCCTCCAGATCCTTCACCAGGGCCGCTTCTGTAAAACGGGAAGGAGGCTGGGTGAAGTTCTGCTCGGAAAGCATCTCCTCCAGCCGGAGCTTCTCCCCTTTTTCCAGGTCCAGAAGGTGCTTTTCCTCGTCCTCTTCCCCGCCGGTGCTGTAGACCTTCAGGAAGCCTTCGAATTTCAGCTTGGAGCCGGAGGCCCGGAAGGTGTAGTCGCCGTTTCTGATGTCGGCGCTGACGGCGTCGTAGACCGCCGGCGCCATCCTGCTGGCCAGGAAGCGGGACCAGATGAGCTTGTACAGATTATACTGGTCCCTGGTGAGGGAATCCTTTATATCGTCGGGATGAAGGTCCACATAGCTGGGCCGGATGGCCTCGTGGGCGTCCTGGACAGAGCCCTTTTTGTTGCTGTAAACCTGATTTCCCACATACTTTTCCGAATAGTTTTCCTTGATGTATCCGGCGGCGGCAGCCCGGGCCTCCTCCGACACCCGCACCGAATCCGTACGGATGTAGGTGACCAGGCCTATGGTGCCCCGTCCCTTTATTTCCACGCCCTCGTAGAGCTGCTGGGCGATCAGCATGGTCTTTTTGGTGTAGAAGCCCAGCTTGTTGGAGGCGTCCTGCTGAAGGCTGCTGGTGGTGAAGGGCGGGAAGGGCTTTCTGACCCTTTCCTTTTTCTCCACCTGCTCCACAATGAAAGCTTCCGGCAGGATGGCGGCCAGTACCCGGTCCGCCTCTTCTTTGTTTCCCACGGTGAGCTTTTTCCCTTGATACTCCACCAGTTTTGCAGAGAAGGACCTGCCCTTCTTCCCCGGGCCGGCCTCCTTCTGCCCTTTCCCCGGCGGCAGCTTCTCCAGGAGGGCCGTAATGTTCCAATACTCCCTGGGGACAAAGCTTTGGATCGCCTTCTCCCTGTCGCAGATGATCTTAAGGGCCGCCGACTGCACCCGGCCTGCGGACAGTCCCCGGCGCACCTTTCTCCACAGCAGGGGGCTGATCTGATAGCCCACCAGCCGGTCCAGCACCCGCCGGGCCTGCTGGGCGTCCACCAGCTTCTGGTCTATGGGCCGGGGCGCTTTCACCGCATTTTGCAGGGCCGATTTGGTAATCTCGTTGAACTGGATGCGGCAGGCCTCCTCCTGGGGGATTCCCAGAAGGTGAGCGATGTGCCAGGCAATGGCCTCTCCCTCTCTGTCCGGGTCGGTGGCCAGATAGACCTTTCCCGCTTCTTTGGCTTCTTTTTTGATGGCCTTGATGACGTCCCCTTTTCCCCGGATGGGGATGTACTGGGGCTCGAAATGATTTTCGATGTCTATGCCCAATCTGCTCTTGGGCAGATCTCTTACATGTCCTACGGAGGCCACTACCTTATACTTGCTTCCTAAAAATTTTCCTATGGTTTTCGCCTTGGAAGGAGACTCCACCACCACCAGGCATTTGTTTGCCATCTTTTACTCTCTCTCCTATTTAATAAATATAATGTAGCCTTGGCTTCCCTGCCGGCTGCATAAGTATGATTATAGAGGGAAGCCGTTTACTTTGCAACAAAAATTTTTCCCACCGCCGTCTGCACCCAGCCTTTCATTTCCAGAATGGTGACCAGAGCCCCGATCTCTGCGGGGCTTTTCCCCGTTTCCCGGGCAATCTCCTCCACGCTTCTTTCGCTTCCCCCGGCCACGGCCCTGTAAACCAGAGCCTCGTCCTTCCCCAGGGCCTCCTCCGCCGCCCTGTCCAGGGGCCTGGGGATCCCCAGACAATCCAGGATGTCGTCTATCACCACTATGGGCACGGCCCCGTCCTGGATCAGCTTGTTGGCTCCCAGGCTGTACACATTGTTAATGTTGCCGGGAACGGCGAAAATATCCCTGCCCTGCTCCGCTGCGGTCCCGGCGGTGATGAGGGAGCCGCTGCGAAGGCCTGCCTCCGCCACCAGCACTCCTTTGGAAATGCCGCTGATGATGCGGTTCCTGGCGGGGAAATAGCTTTTTCTGGGCTCTGTGCCCGGCGGCAGCTCTGAAATCACCGCCCCGGCGGCGGCGATGCGTCCCATCAGCTCCCGATGGGCTTCGGGGTATGGGATATCTACACCGCAGCCCAGCACCGCCACGGTCTTTCCTCCCGGGGCCCGCAGGGCTCCCTGGTGGGCGGCGGCGTCCACTCCGTAGGCCATGCCGCTGACTATGGTGACGCCGCAGGCCGCCGCCCGCTCTGCAATGCGGCCTGCGGCCCACCTTCCGTAGGCGGTCCCTTTTCTGGCCCCCACTACCGCCAGACAGGGCCCCCGGCAGGCTTCCTCCAGATCCCCTATGTAGTACAGGACCGGCGGCGGTTTCTTTATCTGCGCCAGCAGCGGCGGATACGCCCGGTCTCCGGGGCTGGCAGTCCTGATTTCCCATGCTTTTCTCATCGTTCGCTCACCGGTACTTTCTGTCCAGGCTCTGATACCGCACGGCCTCCGCCACATGAAGGGTCTCTATGCGCTCCCGTCCTTCCAGATCCGCTATGGTCCGGGACAGCTTTACCACCTTCTGATAGGCCCTGGCGCTGAGGCTCAGCTTCTGAAAGGCCTCCTCCAGGAAGGCCTGCGCCTCCTTCTCCATAGGGCAGTATTTCTTGATTAAGGAAGGGGTCAGCCGGGCGTTGCAGAGCAATCCTTCCGTTTTGTAGCGTTCTGACTGAAGGGCCCTGGCCCTCCTGACTCCCGCCGCCATGGTCTCCGTGTCCCGGGGACGGCTCCCCCCTTGTTCAGCACCGCCCGTACCGGGGCCCGCTTCTTCTCTGTGTTCCAGGTCCCGGTAGGCCACGGGAAAGATCTCTATGTGCATGTCTATGCGGTCCAGGAGGGGCCCGGAAATCTTCGACAGGTAGCGGCGGATCTGGGGCACGGTGCAGGTGCATTCCTTCCCCGGGTCTCCGTAATGTCCGCAGGGGCAGGGGTTCATGGCCGCCACCAGAAAGAACAGGGCGGGGAATGTCACCGTGCCTCCCACTCTGGCGATGGTGATCTGCCGGTCCTCCAGGGGCTGGCGCAGCACCTCCAGGGCGTAACGGCTGAATTCCGGGAGCTCGTCCAGGAAAAGGACGCCGCAGTGGGCCAGGGTCACTTCTCCGGGCCGGGGCCGGGCGCCTCCTCCTGCCAGGGCGGCGGCGGAGATGGTGTGGTGGGGGGTCCGGAAGGGGCGCTCTGTGATCAGGGGCCGGTCCGGGGACAGTTCTCCTGCCACGCTGTAGATCTTTGTCACCTCCAGCATTTCTTCGTAGGAGAGGGGCGGGAGGATCCCCGGCAGGCGGCGGGCCATCATGGTCTTGCCGGTCCCCGGCGGCCCTATCATCAGAATGTTGTGGGCCCCGGCGGCGGCGATCTCCAAGGCTCGTTTCACGCCTTCCTGTCCTGCCACCTCGGCATAGTCCTGCCCGGAGCCGGCCCTTTCTTCCGGGGAAAGGGCCGGGGGGCTCTCCCGGCTCTCCCGGGGCCGGCTTTCCCTGCCACTGAATCCTTCCAGCACCTCTGCCAGATGTCCCACGGGATACAGCTCCACATCCTGCAGCACCGATACTTCTCTCCGGTTTTCCTCCGGCAGCACCAGCTTTCTGAAGCCCCGGCTCCGAAGGCCCATGGCCAGGGGCAGGGCTCCCGTCACCTGCCGGATGTGTCCGTCCAGGGACAGCTCGCCCAGGAAGGCATACTCTCCCAGCTTCTCTGAGCGGATCAGGTCTCCGGCCTTCAATATCCCCACGGCTATGGGCAGATCGAAGTGGGTCCCTTCTTTTCTCAGGCTGGCGGGGGAAAGGTTCACCACGATGCGCCGGGAGGGAAAGCCGCAGCCGGAATTTTCTATGGCTGCCCGTATCCGGTCCCGGGCCTCCCGGACCGCCATGTCCGGCAGCCCCACCACGGAAAACAGGGGCATTCCCGGCGAGAGATTCACCTCTGCCGTCACGGGCTCGCCGTCCAGCCCGTTCAGGACGCCGCTGATCACCTCTGCAAACATTTTCTTTCCTCCTCGTAGTTTCATTGACAATACATAACCTGTAAATCCTGCGCCGGCAGTTTGGAGCGGCGTACAGTCTATGACTTATTCGTCAGCCGTGGGAGCGGCAAGACCGGGTCTTTGTTGTTGAATGGGTGCTTGCGGCCGTCTTTCTCGCCCCTCACTCCCCGAAGGCGTCCCTGATGTGACGTATATAGCTCTTTCCGTCCCGCCGCAGGATCTCCACCACATCCATCCGCATCAGCCTGGTCTCCGGCCGCCGGAGCATGCAATAATACCTGGCCGTCTGAAGCAGGCGGCGGCGCTTTTCCCCCGTGACGCCTTCGCAGGGGCTTCCGAAGGACAGGCTCCGGCGGCTCTTCACCTCCACAAACACCAGGCAGTCCCCTTCCAGGGCCACCAGGTCTATCTCCCCGCTGCGGCAGCGGAAATTTCTCTCCAGGATCCGATATCCCCGCTCCGCCAGCCAGGCCGCCGCCAGCTCCTCGCCCCACTGACCCAGGCATTTTCCCGGCGCCTCGTTCTCTGCCCCCGCAAAGGAAAGGGGCCCTTCCCTCACTTCCTTTAAATGATATCCGGTCCCCGCCGCCGGCTGCTCCCGCTTTCTCTCGGTCATTTCCCTGTTCCTCCAAATCAAAAAGGTCCCTATGGCTTTAGCATAGCAGACCTTTTTGTAAATTTCAATATAATTTTTCTATTTATTTACATTTTGTATATTTTATCCCTGCTTCCTGCCCCGCTATTCAAACAAACTGGCAGCGAAAGCGGCGGGATCGAAGGGCAGCAGATCTTCCATTCCCTCTCCCACGCCGATGAACTTCACCGGCAGCTCCATGGTGTCGGCGATGGTGACCACCACTCCGCCCTTGGCCGTGCCGTCCAGCTTGGTGAGGACGATCCCCGTCACCTGGGCCACGGAGCTGAACTCCCGGGCCTGGGAAACGGCGTTTTTCCCCGTGGCGGCGTCTATGACCAGCAAAGCCTCTCTGGCCGCCTCCGGATATTCCCGCTCTATCACCTTATACATTTTCTCCAGCTCCGCCATCAGATTCTTCTTGTTCTGGAGCCGGCCCGCCGTATCGCAGATGAGCACGTCTGTCTTTTTTGCCTTGGCGGACTGCAGGGCGTCGAAGATCACCGCAGAGGGGTCCGCCCCCTCCTTATGCCGGATGACATTGACCCCTGTCCGCTCTCCCCAGATCTGCAGCTGCTCCGCCGCCGCCGCCCGGAAGGTGTCCGCCGCCGCCAGCTGCACGCTCTTCCCTTCCTGCCGGAAGCGCCAGGCCAGCTTGGCGATGGAGGTGGTCTTGCCGGAGCCGTTCACCCCTATCATGATGATGATGAGGGGCGTGGCCTCCGTCAGATGGTGGGCCTCTCCGCTGTCTATGAGCTCTCTGATGATGGAGATCAGCTGCTCTTTTATCTTTTCGGGCTCCCGAAGCCGGTTCTCCTTCACATCCTGCCGGAGCCGCTCCACTATTTTCACGGTGGTCTCCATGCCTATGTCGGAGGTGATGAGCACCTCCTCCAGCTCTTCCAGCAGCTCCTCGTCTATTTCCGGCCGGTTGAGTATGACGTCCTCGATGCGGTCCTGCAATTTCCCGAAAAAGGACCTCTTTTCCGCCATGATGCGCCGCCTCCTCTTCTCTTATGATTTATGCCGGGCCCTCTCCCCGGCTCCGGGGTCACAGAAGGAAAATATTGTTCTCCGTGCAGGTCTTTACCATATCCTCCGGCCACAGGGAAACATGGACCTCCCCGATGTGGGCCTTCCGCAGGAAATACATGCACAGGCGGGACTGGCCGATGCCGCCGCCGATGCTGTAAGGCAGCTCCCTGTTCAGTATGGCCTGATGGAACCACAGACGGCTCCTGTCCTCCGCCCCGGCCAGCTTCAGCTGGCGGGCCATGGCCTCTTCGTCCACCCGTATGCCCATGGAGCTGATCTCAAAGGCTCTCTGCAAAATGTCGCTCCACAGAATGATATCGCCGTTGAGCTCCCAGTCGTCGTAATCCGGCGCCCGGCCGTCGTGCCTGGTCCCGGACTTCAGCAGGCCGCCGATCTTCATGATGAACACCGCCCGGTGCTCTTTTGTGATCTCGTCCTCTCTGGCCTTGGGGTCCAGGTTCGGATAGCGGTCCTCCAGCTCCTGGGAGGTGATGAAATAGATCTCGTTGGGCAGCTCCGTCTTCAGCTCCCGGTAGCTCCGGTTGACGAAATCCCCCAGGTTCTTCAAGCTGTTATAGACCAGCCTCACCGTATCCCGCAGATATTCCTCGGTCCGGTCTTCCTTGCGGATGACCTTCTCCCAATCCCACTGGTCTACATAGATGGAATGGAGATTGTCCAGCTCTTCGTCCCGGCGGATGGCGTCCATGTCCGTATAGATGCCCCGGCCCGGCTCTATGCCGTACTTGCCCAGGGCCATGCGCTTCCACTTGGCAAGGGACTGCACCACCTCCGCCGAGCGGCCCGGCATATCCAGGATATCGAAGCTCACCGGCCTTTCCACGCCGTTGAGATTGTCGTTAAGGCCCTTGTCCGGGTCTACGAAGCGGGGAGCGCTGACCCGGCGCAGCTGAAGATTATAGGCCAGTTCCTGCTGGAAGAAGTCCTTGATCTTCTTGATGGCCCTCTGGCTCTCCATCACGTCGATGACAGGAGAGTAGGCTTCCGGAATGATGATCTTGCTCATGTTTCTGCACCTCCTTTGCGCCGCCTTCCGCCGGTTTTCCGGCAGGACAGGCGCAGCAATTTTATACTTTATGTGCCAGCAGTGGGAGTGGCAAGACCGGGTCTGTGTTGTTGAATGGGTGCTTGCAACCGTCTTTCTCGCCAGCTTTTGATATGGCCGACAACTCGCTGACGCTCAAACAGGTCGGCCATTCGCGGGAGCCACGCATTCTAAACCCGCTCGCAAAAGCTGTAGCTCGAAAAACGGGCAAGCATGACCATCCCCCAACAGGCCCCGGCTTTGCCACTCCCACTGCTGGCGTACAATCATAGATTATCTTTGACGCCTTTCTTCTGTTCCCGGCTGAACTGACAGCCGCAAAAGCTCTGGCGGTAAAGGCCGTATTCCCTGGAGAGCTGAACGGAGCGCTGATACCCGGCCTTTTTCTTGAAGTCTTCCGCAAGGAAGACCACCCCCGTCTCCTTTTCCAGCTCCCGGCCTATGGCGCAAAGGGCGGCCCAATCCTTGTGAGGGCTTACGGACAGGGTGGTCCCGAAGCAGTGGTAGCCGCCCGCCGCCGCCTTTCTGGCGGTTTCCCCCAGACGCAGCCGGAAGCATTCGTAACAGCGGCGGCCGCCCTCGGGTTCTTCTTCCAGCCCCCGGACCGCCTCATAAAACGCCTCCGGCTCCCAGGGCCCTTCCAGCAGCTCCAATTCCGACTCCGATTCCCGGTCCCCGGGGGCCCTTCCCCCGGCCCGCCAGGCCTTTACGAACTGCTCCTGGGCCGAAAACCGCTTCCGGTATTCCCCGGCCTCCGTGATGTTGGGGTTGTAGAAGAACAGGGTGATGCGGTAATCCTCCGCCAGCCGCTCCACCACCGCCGTGCTGCAGGGGCCGCAGCAGCTGTGCAGCAGCAATGCGGGCCTGTCTTTGCCATTGCTCCCCATTCTCAGCCGTCCCTTTCCGGCCCCAGCCTGCCGTCGTTATAGTGCTTCCGGCAGAGGGATACATACATATCGTTTCCCCCCACCACGATCTGTTCCCCGGTCTTGACGAACTTGCCCTCCATCACCCGGGCCACCATGGTGGCCTTCCGGCCGCACCAGCAGATGGTCTTTATCTCTTCTATCTTGTCGGCATAGACCAGCATATAATAGGAGCCTTCAAAAAGCTCGTTCCGAAAATCGTTTTTCAGCCCGTAGGCCAGCACCGGCACATCGCAGCTGTCCACGATCTCCGCCAGCTCCAGCACATGGTGCTTCTTCAGGAACTGGCACTCGTCCACCAGCACGCAGTCCACCCGGGCCCTTTCATTCTCCGCCAGAAAGATCTGCAGGATATTGGTCTCCTCTCCCACCGGTATGGCCTGACGGCTCAGCCCGATCCGGGAGGTGATGACGCCCTTTCCGTAGCGGTCGTCCACATCCGGGGAAAAGACCAGGACCCGCTTGTTCCTTTCCTCGTAATTATAGGCCACCTTAAGGACCTCTATGGACTTTCCCGCATTCATGGTGCTGTATCTGTAATATAACTGCGCCATCAGTTCACCTCTTCTCAACACTAAGTAAAAATTATACCACACCCTCCCGTCCCGGTTCAATCCCTTCCGGCCAAAAAATCCTTTTCCGCAATCCACAATCCGCCCGGACCGTTGCCATCCACGGGGCCGTCCCCCTGGCGCCCTATGAGTAGTAACCCCCAAAGACATCCGCGGCGGTTTGCGGCAGGCCGGCGCAAAACCGGCGGCCACCCCCCCAAACCGCCGCCCGCCGGGGCGCGGTTACAGTTTCAAGCCGGAGAAGCGGCGTTTTTTTTAATCTGAATCGGCCGAAGGTTACAAATTTGAAACCTTCG
>JAUNBO010000007.1:11624-15814 GCA_030527065.1 Bacillota bacterium
AAGCGGCGTTTTTTTTAATCTGAATCGGCCGAAGGTTACAAATTTGAAACCTTCGCCTTTTCCCTGTTTTATCGTGGTAAAATCAGGGCATACAGAGCTTTTCAGCGACGCCCGCAATGGAGGGCGCAGAATCTTTCACTCCCACTTGTCAAGGTGATTGCACGGGAAAGGAAAGGAAGGGAGAAATCATGATGAGTTTATCCACACGGGAGAAATCAGCCCGCTGGGGCAGGCTGGCCATAATGGCCGGCACCCTTTTGCTGTGCGCGCTGGCCTTCTTGCTCCTGGCGCCCCACGCCCAGGCGGAGGAGCCAGACTTGATCGGGTCCCTGGAGGAGCACCGGGTCAGCATCGACGGCACGCAGTACAACTCCTTCGACGAGGCCCTGGACGAGCTCCAGGAGGGGCAGACCATCAAACTGGAGCAGCACATCACCCTCCAGGAGGGGGAGTCGCTTATTCTCCACATCCCCTATTCCTGCACCCTGGATCTGGGCGGGCACATCATCATGTTAGATCACGCAGGCGGTTTATCTAACGATGTTTACGCCGTACGGGTCCATGGGGATACTGCGTACGGCAGGACACAGCAGATCAACATTAAGAACGGCTGGATCATGCTCTGGGGTGAACACACTAACGTGACTAAGGCGAATAACGGGCTGTATTTGTCCAGCGCCAGCTTTACCCTGTCCGATTTGAAAATCGGCTATTCTCCCGATGCAGAAGGTATGACATATAACGCCCTGCCGAACTACGCAATCGTGGCTGCGAATGGCGCTGAGGTAAAGGTGCTGAGCGGCACCTACCACGGCAAGGATGGTGTATTGACTCGGGATACGGACGACACCCTGTTCATCATCTATGAGGGAGAGTTCAGAAGATGGTATGGGGTAAACACCTCGCCTGGGATGTTTGGCTCGGTGCTTTATTCGGACGTTCCGGAAGAAAATATCTTCCTGGCCCCCTGCTCCAGTATGTACCGGTACAACGACGGGGAGTTGGTGAGCACCGGCGGCGCAGACGTGGCCGGCACCCGCTATAGCGTCACCGTCCGTCCGGAGAATAACCGATCTTGGGTACGCCAGACTGGCCAGCTGCACATAGACCTGACCTACGCCATCAACGACGCCAGGAACGGAGACACCATCTTCCTGCAGGACGACGTCACCCTGGTGAACGCCCCCAGCGCGTACATGTTTGACAAGTTTACCATCGACAATAAGAGCATCACCATCGACTTGCAGGGCCATGAGATTTCTCTTGGTTCAGTCGAAAACACACCCCTTTTTTCTCTGACCAACAACGCCCACCTCACCCTGAAAAACGGGAAGATCACCTGGAACAGCACGAACACGGCGAATACCGGCACGGTGCTTCGCATTGACGCAACCAGCTCCCTCACCCTGCAGAGCATGGACGTCAAAACCAACGTGTTCCATGTGGTCAGCAGCGCAGGGGGTGCGGTCACCATCGAGAGCGGCGTTTATGAATCCAGGAGCATAACGCTGAGCCACCCCAATTCGGACATCACGGTCAACGGCGGTGTTTTTAAAACCACCGACGGAAGCTATATTTCGGACATGCGCACAAGAGTTATAGTGAAGGGCAATGAGCTTGTGACCCCTCGAGACTGGCAGACGGCGTCGCCCTTGAAGGAGATGACCGTCCTCCCCAGGGCGGTCGTTTACGTCCCCGAACTGGATCTCTATTTCTCCAGCCTGGAAAGGGCGTCGTCGTCGATTTATAGAGGCTTGCAAGTGCTCCGCCTCCCTGTCACGCTGGAACTGATGGAGGATGTGGAATTGTCACCGGAGGTGACCCTCAGGCTCACCGGAGCAACCAGCGTAGACCTGAACGGGCACAGGATTTCCAAGGGGATCAGCCAGGACAGCGATATAGACACGTTGCCCATCTTCACGGTGACAGACGGCCAGGGCGTAGTCATCAAAAATGGCGAGTTGTGCATAAACAATATAAACGAGGACCCGGCGCCCAGTGTGGTGACGGCGTCAGACTCCACCTTAACGGTTCAGGATCTGGATATCTCCTATGAAACCTCAGCGGCTGATTTTTCTGCAAAGCCCTCTATATTTTATTTGAACAGCAGCACCCTCAAGGTGGACGGCGGGACCTTATACAGCCCCTGGGCCATTTTCCGGTGGGCCGGCGAGGAGGACAACAGCCTGGTCTACCTCATAGAAACGGTCTGCGAGACGGCTTACCGAAGGACGGAAGCCGGTCCGATTTTCGAGGGCCAGGCAGAGAACCCCAAAATCTACGTCGATATAGATATCCGGGATATTTCAGGCAACCGGATCCAGATTTCCCCCACCTCCGAAAGGACCACCTGGCAGTCGAGCCTTTCGGGACAGCGCCTGACGGTCACAGACTATGGCGGGGACCAGTATTTCCGCACCTCCTCCAACTGGCGCAATCGCGCCAGCTACTATCCGAGCTTTGAGGAGGCGGCCAGGGCTGCGGGAAGCCGAGGGCGGGTCTATCTGGCCCGCAACATCTATGACGGCCTGCACATAGACGCCTCGGGCGTGAACTACTACGTCAACTTCGATCTGAACGGCAAGCGCATCTCCACCAGGAGCACGGAGGAAGCCTTGTGCCTGACGGGGGGCAAGGTCCGCATCAGCAACGGTACGGTGTCGGGCATGAATGTCCCCAGCGGCGGCCCGGCCATGGTGGCGGAGCCCGGCTCTCTTCTGGAGATCCAGTCGGGCACCTATATAGGCGGCGACCATGCTTTGGATATGACCGATGACTCCTACACCATTTATATCAAAGGCGAGGCGGACTTCTGGGCTGCCGAGGGGAAATCCGCCCTGAAGAACGACGCCCGCGCCATCCACGCTGATTACAGCATGCTTCTCGATTCCGACAGCCCGAACCACGCCTACTCCTTCCGCATCAGCTATGAGCTGCTGGGGACAGATGGGGTGAGAAAGGGCGTATACGGCAGCATCATCGACGCCCAGCTTTATGCGGAGGACGGGGACACCATCCGCATGCTCCGGGACATCACCACCAATCAGGCGCAGGTGCTGCTGAGCAATAAGACCCTGACCCTGGACCTGGATGGGCACACCCTCACCTTTACCGAGAATCCGGCGGCGGAGCAGCCGGAGGAGTTTACCGACCTGGACCTGGAAAACAGCTACGGCCTGCTCATCGGCTATCCCAACAGACACGGCACGTATGGAGATGCGGTCATCACGGTGCGAAACGGCACCATCAACACCCTGCGCAGTGGTACGGCGTACAGTGACGCCGTTTACTCCATGTCGGTTTATGGGGCCAACGTCCGGCTGATGGACATTCAGGTCAACACGGCGCACAACGCCCTGCTGGCTGTTCAAAACAATACAGCGGGACCCAATGGCGAGCTCAACCCCACCATTGTCAATATATACAACTGCAATTTCACTACCGAGTCCTCACCCATCGTGCTGGCACAGGATGTTGCCGTCAGGGTACACAGCGGGACCTTTGAGCGTACAAATATGAATCTTTTGAGGGTATGGGTATTTCAGCGGGTGGACGGGGCGGCCACTGACACCATCCTGGTTCCCGCCACATCCACAGCCGATCCCCAGAGTTATCATGATGAGACGGTAAAGGTTGTGGTAACGCAGCAGTCTGCGGCCAGTATCGATGATCCGTCCGGAGTTCAGTTTTTCGACTCTTTTGCTGCTGCCCTCGAGGCGGCGGAGGCCGGCGACACCATCCGTCTCCTGCGGCCGCACGCCTTTGCGGAAGGATACGCTATCGACAAAGCCATTACCCTGGATCTGGGCGGCCTGAGCCACGACGTCGACGAGGGGCAGTATGATGACAAGCACCTCTTCACGGCCAGCGCCGACTTCACCGTCAAGAACGGCAGCCTCTACGCCATTGCCCCGTCCACGGTTGAAAACGATGGCTCGGCCATTTATCTTGAGCGCAAGGAGGACGGGAGCCTGCCCACGGTGACGGTGATAGACGCCGCCATTACCTGCGACAACGGCTTTGCAGTCCAGTCTGCAGGCACGTTGGAGGATAAGGCCGTGATGAGGATCGCCAACTCCACCCTTTACGGCACCGGCCTATCCACTACCACCGACTCTGGCCACCTGGAGGTTTATGCTTACGCTTATGCGAATGTAAAGTATGACAAAATCAACAGCGAGGAAGACTAC
>JAUNBO010000007.1:15914-18717 GCA_030527065.1 Bacillota bacterium
CCATCTCCCTCACGAATGTGAACGACGAACCGTTTTACTTGACCATCGTGACCAACGGCAATGCGTTCCTCCCCCAAGGTTCCTTCTCAGGGGACTATTTGCGCCTGGAGGGCGACATCCATGTCACCGTCGAAGGCGGCCTGTACTTTGGGGAAAATGAGGTGATCATCGAGCCGGTTCCGATCCCCCTCCCCCTCGCCGCCCTGGCGGCCACGCCGGTCGGGGAACTGCCGGAGAGTTTCAAAGGGACCAAGGTGCTGGGGCGCGCCTCCCTTACCATTGAAGAGAGCAGCAACAGCTTCTTGCGGGGCGGCCTCTATGTGGACGCCGACAGCACCGCCTTCCTGGGGGTGGGGACCCGGCTATACACCTACAATTCAGACCCCGTCCTGTGGTCGGGGGCAGAGGGCTGCGGCAACGTCTATTTTGACGGCGAGCTCATGCTGCAGTACACCACGCAGCAGATCACGCCGCTGGAGGACCTCAGTTTGGAGACGGCGACGTCCATCACCGTTATGAGCGGGGAGAACGTGGCCGATATCCGCATCCAGGGGCTGCCTGAGCCCCTGGAGGGGACGGATACTCCCTCCTATCAGACCAGCCCGGAGGGAACGAACCGGCTCAGCCTGACGGCCAGCTGCTTCGACGTCACGGGCCACTCCGTCACGCCTGACCTCACCTGGTCGGTGACGACTGAGGATGAGCTGGAGCAATACATCACAATCAATGAAAAAGGCGAGCTCAGCATAGACCCCGCCCTGCCCCGCATGACCACGGTAAGCATTACGGTGCAGGTCAGGGACGCCACAGAGTCCGTCAATGCCGAGGGAAAGGTCTATACCGGCAAGTACAGTGAAGCGGCAGAGCTCACCGTGCTGCCGGCCAGCCGTATCCAGCCCTTCCTCAGGCTGAAGGACGATACCGCACTGGTCGTCCCCACGGGGGACTTGTCTGCGACGAAGACCTATTCAGGCGAGCTGATCAATGAGTGGGGCGTAAGCGTGCCGGAGGCAGCGGTTACCATCGCGTTCAAGGAGAAGACCGCCGCTGCAGAGGACAGTCTGGCGGTCCAGGTGGCCGAGGACAATCTGAGCGCCCAGGTCACAGCCACCACCGGCTGCGGTCCGGATGCCCAGGTGGTGTTCACCCTCTCCTATGACGACAGCCAGGGCATGAGCCTGAGCCAGGACGTCACGGTCCCCGTCTTCAGCGATCCCTTCCTCAGGCTGAAGGACGATACCCCGCTGGCCATCCCCGATATGGATTCGTCTGCGACGAAGACCTATTCAGGCGAGCTGATCGAGCTGGGCGTAAGCGTGCCGGAGGCAGCGGTTACCATCGCGCTCAAGGAGAAGACCGCCGCTGCAGAGGACAGTCTGGTGGTCCAGGTGGCAGAGGACGGTCTGAGCGCCCAGGTCACAGCCACCACCGGCTGCGGCGAGAACGCCCAGGTGGTGTTCACCCTCTCCTATGAAGGCGACCCGGACGTGAGACTGAGCCGGGACGTCACCGTCCCCATCTCCGTCGGCAGCGACAGGGCGGTTCGCATTGAAAGCGGCCTTTCGGAGGGCCTCCTGCTTCTGCAGGGCGCCGGGTCCGAGCCCTTCCAGCCTGTCACTCACACCCGTCTGGGGAACACCCTGGAGGAGGAGTACAGCCTCGCCGTTTCCCCCGAAAACAGCGGCGTCACCCTCATCAAGAAGGACGAGGGCTATGTCGTTCAGGCCGGCGGGGAAACGCCCACCGGCGTCTATACCTTGTGGATCACCGGCAGCGACAGCGGATTGACCTGCGCCCCGGTGAGCCTGCAGGTGCTGCCGCAGACGGAAAAGCCGATCCTGACCCTGGCGGTGGACGAGAATCTGCTCAGGCGGGAATACGGCCAGCCTCTGCCCGATAAGGAGGCCATTCTCAATGCCCTATCCCTGATCCCATCGTTCTCCGGCGGACCGGGGCTCAACGCCCTCATAGAGGACCTCTATCTGAGCCACAGCTTCCCCCAGGAGGAGGGTCGGGATATCCTGTCCATCCTCCTGCTGGACGAGGAGTACACCTTCGTATTAGAGGAGCCAGAGGGCGCCTTCTCCCTGGAGCCGGGTACCGGCTGTGTGGAGCTGTGGGGCTATCTGCGCTACGAGCTGGTCCCGCTCCGATTCCAGGAGGAGAGCCTCCCCGGGTTGCGCTTTTATGCCGACGACGCCCGCAACGAGAGCCTCGGCGCCCTGAGGTCGGCGGTTGAGGAAGCCTATCCCACCGTCCTGCTGGAGGACGCTTACGGCAACACCTTTGAGGCGGAGACCCGGTGGTTCCCGGCGTCGGGCAGCTTCACCCCAAAAAGAGGCGTCTATACCTTTGAAATGTATCCCAACATGGACGCCGCCAGCTTCGCCCACTACACCTTTGATGGGGAAGCCATGGAGCTTATGGTCACGGTGGACCCGGCAAAGGGCGTTTATACGATGTCCGCCGACGCCATCACCGTCAACCGGACGGTGTGGGATGGGCTTTCGGGCTATGATGCGTTGGGGCTGCCCACCGCCGTCCCGGTGACCCTGGAGCACGGCGGCGCTTGCAGTGTGGAGATCACCGGATGGAGCCCTGCTTTCTCCGCCGACCTCTTTGGGGAAGAGAACGAGGCGACTCTGACGGCCATCCTGGACCCGCCTGCGTGGCTCACGATCACCGGCGGCGAACCGGTCACCGTAAGGCTGGAACTGGTCCCTGACGAGATCAAGGTTGCCGGGGTGGACATCCTGGGCGACACGGACTTTACTTATGGCGATACGGCGTCCTTTGATTACGA
>JAUNBO010000007.1:18817-22992 GCA_030527065.1 Bacillota bacterium
TCCGGCGGCGGCCAGAGCACTGAAACAATCGTCGAAGTGACTCCGCCCACCGCTTCCCAGGCCGCAACCACCGTCACCATCACGGTGACCTCCAACACGACTGGCAGCGTGTCCAGGGTGACGGTCCCCGGCACAACAGTGGGCAGCGCCGTCAACAACGCCATCGAAACGGCAGAAGAAAACGGAACCTCCCCCGTGGTGGAAATCCAGGTCGACACCCCCGCCCGGGCGGAGAGCATTGAAGTCACCCTGCCCACAGCGGCGGTGGACGCCCTCGCCCGGCAGGAGGATGCGGAACTGAAAATCACCTCCGGCGTGGCCGAGGTGACCCTTGATGCAGACGCTCTGGCCGCAGCTGCGGAGCAGGCGGGAAGAAACCTCACCATTTCCGTGATCCCGGTGGCTTCTTCCGCACTGAGCGATAGCCAGCGTGAAGCCGTAGGCGACGCGCCGGTTTATGACGTTTCCATCGGGAGCAGGAACACGGTGGTCTCCGACCTGGGCGGCGGCAGGATCACCGTCGCCATCCCCTACGAGCTGGCCGAAGGCCAGACGGCGGAAGGCCTCACCGTGTACTATCTGGACGATGAGGGCAATCTGCACCCCTGCACCACCACCTACAACGCAGCCACCGGAATGCTGGCATTCTACACCGGCCATCTGTCCATGTATGCGGTGCTGTATGACGAAACGGCGGCATGGGTCAATCCCTTTGCCGACGTGGCAGCCGGCGACTGGTTCTACGGCAATGTGGCCTACGCCTGTGAAAACGGTCTGATGACCGGCACAAGCGCAACGGCCTTTGACCCTCACGGTACCGCCACCCGGGCCATGGTAGCCACAGTGCTGTGGCGCATGGACGGCAGCCCCGGGGTTGAGGGGATGTATTCCGACTACACAGATGTGGCCCGGGGCGCATGGTACGAAAGCGCCATCGGCTGGGCGGCGCAGAACGGCGTCCTCTCCGGCTACGGCGGCGGCCTCATGGGGCCGGAGGACGACATTACCCGAGAGCAGATGGCGGCGGTCCTCTACCGCTACGCCGAGTACAAGGGCTATGACCTGAGCGCCACCGCAGACCTCTCCCCCTTCACCGATGCAGGGCAGATCAGCGATTGGGCGGTAACCCCCCTCTCCTGGGCCAATGCCAACGGGCTGATAAGCGGCAAAGGCGCCGGCGTCCTCGATCCCGGAGGCAGCGCCGAACGCTGCCAGGTGGCTGCGATCCTGGAAAGGTTCTGCCAGGCATTCGTGGACTAAGCTGACGCCGAAACAGCGGCGCCCAAACAAAAGCGGGCGGCGGCCGGGGCTTTGAGCCCCCACCGCCGCCCTTTTCTCAGGGTGCATACGAAAAAAATCTACTCCTCCGGCATTAAAATATAACCGTCCCCCCGGCGGACCCCGATGCAGAAGCCGGAACCCTCCAGCTTTTTCCGCAGACGGGACAGGGTCACCTTCACTGCGCTGCTGTCCCCGGCCATGGGCTGCCCCCAGGCGATCTCGTAGAGGGTTCCGGCGGACAGGTACCGGCCCTCGCTGCGGGCCAGCAGCAACAGCAGCGCAAATTCCTTTGCGTTCAGCAGGAGGTCCTCCCCGTTGAGATATGCTACGCCGGACAGCGCATCCAGCCGAAGCGGCCCGCGCTCTATCACAGATTCTGCGCCCTGGGCCACGAGCCGCATGGTCTTTTCCCGGTGCAGACGCTCCCGCCGCCACAGGGCCTCCACCCGCACCAGCAGCTCTTCCAGCATGTAGGGCTTGGGCAGGTAGTCGTCCCCGCCCGCCCGGATGCCTGCCAGAATGTCCGTGTGCTCGTTTTTACTGGAGAGGAAGAGCACCGGCCCATCGGAAAGCTCCTTCAGCCGGGGCAGCCACTCCAGGCCGTTGCCGTCGGGCAGCAGGATATCCAGCACTGCCACGTCCGGCGCCCGCTCTGCCAGAGCGGCCTCGGCCTGGGCCAGGGTCTCGGCGCAGGCCACTTCGTACCCCGCCCGGCGCAGGGCCCGGCTGTTCAGGCGCAGCACGTCCGGGTTGTCTTCCACCATCAGTATCAGGGGTTTGTATTCGCTCATGTCTCCGCCTCCTCTCCCGCCTCCGGCAGCCGGAAGACCACCGCCGTCCCCCAGCCGGGCACACTTTCTATCCCGATTTCACCGCCGTGGGCGGCGATGATCTTTTTGCAGATGTAAAGGCCCATGCCGCTGCGTCCGGTGATGCGGTTCTCCCGCTCCACATAGCTCTTGAAGGCCTGGGCCCGGCTCCCGGCGTCCATGCCCTCGCCGGTGTCGGCCACCCGTATCTCCTGATACCCCTCCCCGGCGCGCAGGGAGAGGGTGATGGTCCCGCCCTTGGTGTGGCGCACGGCGTTGGACAGGAGGTTCAGGAGCACCTGCTGGATGCGGTCCCGGTCGCAGAGCACGTCCGGCAGGCCGTCGGCAATCTTCAGCTCCAGAGTGTTTCCATGAGGGTCCAGCCTGGAGAAGGAGGCGTCCGCCATGCTCCGCAACAGGGAGGCCAGGGATACCGGCTCCCTCTCCATGGCCATGCGCCCGCCCTCTATGGCGGCCACATCAAGAAGCTGGTTGACCATCCGGTCCAGGCGGCCGGCCTCGGAGACGATGTGCCGCTGGTTGTATTTCAGGTCCTCCAGGTCCGGGGGCGTATCGCCCAGCACCACCAGGGAATCCTGAGCATAGCCGGAGATGACGGTGAGAGGCGTTTTCAGCTCGTGGGTGACGTTTTCCAGAAATTCGGTCTTCATCTTGTTTACCTGATCGAGCTCCTCCGCCCGGCGGCGCTCCCTCTCCAGGAGCACGGCGCTTTCCCGCTGGCGGATGTTCAGGGCCAGCATGTAGCACAGGACGGCGGCGGCCAGGCCGAAGGGGGCCAGCCCCGTCCGGGTGATGAAGGGAACGCTGGTCAGCAGGAGGGATTCCGTGGTGTGGGCAAGGATGAAGATGGTAAGGCCTGCGATGGACAGCCGCCCCGCCGTGTCGCTTTCAGGGTACAGCGTCACGACCCGCAGCAGATAATAAAGGGTCCCCGGCACAGCGATGAGCACGGCGGGCATGATGAAGCCGCCGCTGATGGTCAGGGGCAGCAGGAGCACCAGCAGATCCACCGCTCCCAGGGCGGCCGCCGTTGCAATCAGGACCCAGGGCCGGAACCTTCCGGGGAAGAGGAAATGCGTCAGCAGCAAAAAGCAGGGGTAGACCATGGTGGAGCCGATGAAAAAGCCCCGGAACAGAGCGTACCAGTCGTAGTCGGCAGGCAGCAGGGAGATGACCATCTGCTGGCTACGGAAGGCCAGCAGCAGACAGCACAGGGCGAAGGCGGCGGATTCCTTTCTGCGGTGGAGCAAAAATTGCAGCAGATAGAAAGCCGCCATCAGCGCCAGCCCGCCGGAGAACAGATAGGTGGGCAGCATGGCGTCGGTAGCGTAGCGCTCGATATTTTCAAAGGTGGAGAAGGCCATGTCCCGCATGACGCCGCCCTCCGGGTGGGAGAAGTTGGCGTACTGGACCACCAGCTCCAGCGTCTCCCCCTCGGTAAACAGGGGCAGGACATAGCTTTGGATGCGGGGAACAAAGCCCCCGGCGCTGCCGGCCACCGTCCCCACGGAGAGAACCTCCTCTCCGTCGGCGTAGATGCGGGTGGCGTAGTCCAGGGACCAGGCGTTTATGGCGTACATCCCGCCCTCCGGCAGACGCAGGGTCGCCCGGTAGGTGCCGCTGCGCAGGACCTTCTCGTCTTCCGGCTGAAATTTGCGAGGGGCGCCCGCTGCGCCGCTTTCCAACTCCTCCGGCGTGTGCAGGCCGGGCCAGAAGTCCCAGTCCAGGGGGAGCCGGACCACCTCTTCGGCAAGGTCGAAGCCCGTCAGATCGATAACTCCGTCCGCAATGGGCGGCGCGTTCTCAGCTTGCTGGCCCCGGAGATAGAAGCCCACCCAGCACAGCAGCAGCGCCGCCGCCAGCGCAACCAGCGCCACGGACAGCACAATGTTGTTTTTCCGCTTCACGGGCGGACCTCCTCTCTGCCCTAAGGGGTCGCTCCGCCGCCATTCTGTTCTGCGGTGTCAGATGCAATCCAAGGGCTCATCCCTTGAAACGACTTGATAAAATATTATAGAATAATTCCCCGACTTTTGTCAACGCCGCACCCGCAACTTGCTGACA
>JAUNBO010000157.1 GCA_030527065.1 Bacillota bacterium
CAACGGACGCCGGGCCCGGCGCGGCGGCGGCCGGGCCGGCCTGGGCAGGAACCGCCGGCGCAGCGGCTGGCGAGGAAGGGCCGACCCGGGCTAATGAGGCCGGCCCCGATGCGGCGGCAGAAGGGCCGGCCCGGGCTGAGGAGGCCGGCCCCGGTGCGGCCCCGGGCGGAGGGCGAAACCGGCAGACCCCGCCCTCCGCGGGCCCTATGGCCAGCGCCATCCCCGTCCGCGCCTACAACGGGGATGGCAGCGCCGCCGCCTTCTGCGCCAACGGCCTGCTTTGTCTTGCCAAATACGCCCTGGATGCAGGCCTTCTCCGGGACGGCCTCTTCTACGCCGAAACCGACGCAGGCGCCATGGCCGTCCGCCTCCTGGACGCAAGGCCCGACCAGATCACCGCAGAGGTCTCCCTGGGACCCGCCCCGCCGGTGCGGTCCCTTCTCCTGAACCCCGTCCAGCTCCTCCCCCACCTGAACGCCCTCCCCGGCGACAGCACCAACGTCTGCTTCACCGAACCCGGCGTTCCCCACTGCGTGGTCTTTCCCGAGCCCCTCCGCCCACACCTCCGGTCCCGCCGTGATCTGCGGGAACAACTGGCCTTTCTGGAAGAGCGGGCCCAACGGGACGGCCCCTGGCTCAGCCGCCATCCCGCTTTCCCCGAAGGAGCAAACGTGGACTTCGTCCTGCTCCCTTCCCCTTCCCCGGAACTGCTGCTGGTGCCCTGGGAACGAGGAGTAGGCCTGACGCCTGCCAGCGGAAGCGGCGCCTGTGCCGCCGCCCTGGCCGCCCGCCACATGGGCCTGGAAGCCGCCGCTTACGCCGTCGCCATGCCCGGCGGCTCCCTGACCGTCTCCATAGACTCCGGGAACCACCTCTTCCTCCGGGGCTCCGCCAGCCTCATCTGCGCCGGCGCCCTGAGCCCCGGCTTCCCCGGCGCTGCCCGGACATGACCCCCTCGTTTCCCGGCAAAGGAAACACAAAATAATCAGAAAACATAATCGTCTGAAGGAGGACCTTATGAAAATCGCACTGGTAGGCTACGGAAAAATGGGCCGGATGGCGGCCCGGGAAATCGCAAAGCACCCGGATCTGGAATGCGCCGGGATGGTGGATGTGGACCGCCTGCCCTCCCTCTGGGAGGTAAAGAGCCCCTTTGACGCAGTGGTGGATTTCAGCCATCCGGATAACTTGCGAATGATAGGAGAGTACGTTCTGGAAAACCCCGTAGCTCTGGTCCTGGCCACCACCGGCTACAGCGCCGGTCAGGAAGGATTGGTCCGGGAACTGGCCCTCCACGCCCCCATCGTGCGGACCGCCAACTGCTCCCCGGGCGTGGTGGTCCTGGGGCAGCTTCTCGCCCTGGCACGGCCCGCCCTGGGGCCCGCCTACGACGTGGAAGTGCTGGAACAGCACCACAGAATGAAAGAGGACGCTCCCAGCGGCACGGCTCTGGCTCTGGTAGACCTTCTGGAAAAGGCTGTTCCTCCCGAGGATCCGCCGCTGCCCGGAGAAGACGGCCGCCCGGCCCGGGTCTACGGCCGTTACGGCAGAGGGCGGCGGGGCAATGAAATCGGCGTTCATGCCCTGCGGGGCGGAGGCATTCCGGGAGAGCATACCGTCATCTTTGCGGGGAAAAACGAGGTGCTGGAGCTCACCCACCGGGCCTACAGCCGGGAGGTCTTTGCCGAAGGCGCTATAAGAGCGGCCCGTTTTGCGGCAGGCCGCCCGCCGGGGCTTTACACCATGGAAGACGTGCTCCGGGCCAACGCAACAGACTGACCCGGGAAAGGGAAAGAGCGATCAGGTCATTGCCGGTCGCTCTTTGTGATATTCACTGCCTGTCAGGCTTCCGTCGCTCCCCACCACGATTGTATGGCGGTCCCTTTGGTGGGAATGGAAAAGGCGGTCATATCCACACCCTCCAGCCGCAGAAGCGCAGCTTTCTTATCCACGCCGCCGGCATAGCCTGTCAGGCTTCCGCCGCTTCCCACCACCCGGTGGCAGGGAACGAGGATGGAGATTTCGTTATGCCCCACTGCTCCGCCCACTGCCTGGGCCGACATCTGCGAAAGGCCGCGCCGGGCTGCGATCTCTTGTGCGATGGCCCCGTAAGTGGTCGTCTTGCCGTATGGTATTTTCCGCAGGATATCCCAGACCGACATCTGAAATGCCGAGCCGGTCATATGCAACGCAGGCATAAAGTCCGGTTCCCGCCCGTTGAAATAAATATCCAGCCAACGCTTCGTTTCCTCCAGGACAGGCAGACTGCCCTCCCGGTGCTCCGGCGACAGGCCTTTGGGATAGTATTTCTCCCCGTCGAACCAAAGCCCCGTCAGCCCTTTTTCATCTGCCGCAAGCAAAATGCCGCCCAGGGGAGAATCATAGTGTGTTATATATTGCATGGTTACCTCCGGATTTTTCTTTCTCGTCAACTGTAAATTACATCTGGATTATACCATTGCCGGGAAGGAATTTCTTTATCCCTGCCCCTTTTTCCGCCGCTTCACGCATTCGGTCAGCAGGAATTCTATCTGCCCGTTGATGGAGCGGAAATCATCCTCGGCCCAGGCCGCCAGATCCTCCCAAAGAGCCGGCGACAGGCGCAGCAGCAGCTGCTTTTTGGCTTTCTCCTTACTGTCCTTACCTTCCATGGGTCCTTATCGCCTTTGCCTTTAATACAGAGAGCCGCTGTTGACGATGGGCTGGGCGTCCTTGTTCCCGCAGAGCACCACCATCAGATTGCTGACCATCTGGGCCTTCCGCTCCTCGTCCAGGTCCACTATCTCGTTTTCATTCAGCCTCTTTAGAGCCAGATCCACCATGCCCACGGCGCCCTCCACGATGAGCTTCCTGGCCGCCACGATGGCGCTGGCCTGCTGCCGCTGCAGCATGGCGGCGGCGATCTCCGGCGCATAGGCCAGATGGGTGATCCGCGCTTCCATGATTTCCAGTCCCGCCAGGTCCACCCGGCTCTGGATCTCTTCCTTCAGCCGCTCCGCCACTTCCTGGCTGCTGCCCCGCAGGGATTTTTCGTCCCCGTCGACGTGCTCCCCGACAGGAATATCATAAGGATAGAGCCGCACTATGTTCCGAAGGGCGGAATCGCACTGGGTAGAGAGGTACTCCGCATAATTGTCCACGTTGAAGGCAGCCTTGGCGGTGTTCACCACCCGCCAGATCACCACTATGCCTATGATGATGGGATTCCCCAGCTGGTCGTTGATCTTCTGCTTGTCGTTGTTCAGAGTGATGGCCTTCAGGGATATTTTTTTGCTCCGGGATCCCTTTTGGGCGCCGCTTCCCTTTCCGCCCTTCTGGCCCTCCGCCAGAGTCTCCGACAGCTGCTCTCCGAGGGAGGCCGAAGAGACTGCAGGGTTCAGACCCACCACGAAGGGATTGACGAAGTAGAAGCCCTCCCCTTTCAGGGTGCCGTAATACTTGCCGAACAGGGTCATGACCAGGGCTTCGTTGGGTCTTATGACCTTCAGGCCGCAGAACAGGATGGGCCCCACTATGCACAGATAAAGGAAGCCGCCGACAATGATCAGGACGCTCCCTGCCATGAATCCGTACAAAACCGCCAGGATAGCGGCCACCATCAGAATGATGTTCAGGACCAGCATCAGCATGCCGCTGGCGCCCTTTTTGATTTTTTCCTCGTGATACAGTTTCCGTTCCGTGTTTTCTCCACTCATTTCTTTCACTCCTTCTTCCGCCGCAGAAGCGGCGCCCCCTATTTTTTCACGGTTTCCCGTGTCGTTCTTGTGATATCATTTTGATATCACAATCATATTACACCCTTTCCTTTCCACTGTCAAGACAAAAAAAGAAAAAACCGGCGAGCCCTGGGCTGCCGGAGTTACTTTTCACGGGGGCGCCAGGGAGGGCGGTTTGCCGGTCTGTCCTCGTCCCAGAGAATTTTACGGCTCGACTCACAGA
>JAUNBO010000158.1:0-1492 GCA_030527065.1 Bacillota bacterium
GTGAATACGTAGACCTTTCTCCCGTTCATCACTCTTTCATACATGTTCAGATATCTGGTGAGCTTAAAGCTCTGGGGATTTTCCGTATACGCCTGATAAGCCGCCTCAAACACCGCCTGCTCATACTGAGCCTGGGCCAGTCTCTCCGTCCGGGAGACTTGGGCGGCAATGACGGCGTTTTCACTTTCCCGTTGGGCGTCGGCCAGAATGGCGGCGGCCCGGGCCTGGGCCGTGGTGATGAGACTCTGCTTTTCTATGCCGGCCCCCACCACCCCCTGATAGGTGTCCGCCACGTCCACCGGGGGATGCAGGCTCTGGATGTTCACGTTGTTCACCTGTATGCCCAGCTCCATTTCCTCCGTGAAGGCCTGAAGCTCTTCCTTCACATCTGCCGCCAACGTGCTGCGGTCCACGGAAAGGACGTTGTCCAGGGTAGAGCTGACGGTCTTGTCCATCATGATCTCATAAGCCGCCGCTTCCATCAGCTGCACCGGCTCTTTATGGTTGCATAAATAGTCGTATAAGTCCGAAATGACATAGGTGAGCCGCAGGTTTACGGCGATGAGCTCGTTCCCATTCCCCAGAAGGAGGGTGTATTCCTCCCCCCCGTGGGATCTGGTCCAGAGAAAATCCTTGCTCTCCGTGGCCTCGTAACCGATCTGAAGGCTCTGCTCCCGCTTCACATCGTAGACCTCCAGGGTCTCCAGGGGCCAGGGAAGTTTTACATGGAAACCGGCCTCTACGATGGAGTCCTCGGTCAGATTTCCCAACCGGTAGACGGCCCCTTCCTGATACGGCTCTATTTTATAAACACTGGTGGCCAGCAGCAGCAGGGCTATCATGGCCAGCAGCAACCCCGGGACGATGGAGCAGATGTACCGGATGCTCCACAGGGACTTGAAGGAAAGCCCCGTGTTTTTTTCCAGAATGTCCAGAAAGCCTTCCCCCGCCTTCCCTCCGGTATTGACAAAGGGGATGTAGAGGAAGTAATCGAATCTCTTTTCCTCGTCCTTCTTCACAAGAGACCAGGCCACTCCCGCCAGGACCATGACGACAGCGTAAAGAGGCGCCAGCCTGAGGATCCAGAAAAGAACGTTGAGATAGTCCAGGGAGAACATGATGCGCACCGCCAGAAAAGCGGCGGACAGGGCGCAAAGAATGCCGAAGAAAGCGAAAAGGCCGCAGGCTGTCATATAACCCCGCCGTTTTTCCGCTCCTTCCGCCGAAAGCAGCTTCTTCCCCACAAAGGCGATCCCCGTCAGGAAAAGCAGCACCACCACGTGAAGATAGCCGTACTCCGCACCCCAATCCTCCGCCAGCGCTTCCAGCTCCACAGGGAACAGGGCCCGTATCAGCAGAAAGGCAAACAGCACCTGCAGGAGGATGTAGGCTCCCTGCAGGACCAGACGGCGGCGGCGCTCCTTCTTTCCTTTGTCCTCTTCAGATTCCGGAGCCTTTCTTTCCTGCTGTATCTCCTGAAAAGCGCCCGCAG
>JAUNBO010000158.1:1592-3931 GCA_030527065.1 Bacillota bacterium
CCCGGCCCCGGCCTTTTTCCGGCGGCGCAGAAGCTCCGCCGGCCTGGGGATCTTATCCTTCTTTTCCAGGACCCGGGCCATGGCGGCGGGGAGCAAAACCTTTCTGGAGTCCAGCCAGTCGAACACCACTATGAGAAGAAGCACGCCGGCCGCATACAGAGAGAAGGCTTTTATCCAGTAGAAGGCCTGGGTCTGGCCCAGGAATCCGGCCATGCCAAAAAGAGCCGCCCAGACGGCCAAAAAGAAAATACCCGGCAGCCCGGCTGCCCGTTGCACCTGCGTCCCTTCCTTGTCTTTCCTCACCGGAACTCTCCTTTTTGAACGGACGCCCGGAGCCCTGAGAGCCCCGGGCGTCCGCCGGTAAATGCCTTTAGAACTGATAACCGCCGTAAATGACCGCTCCGTTCAGAACGGTGGCAAGCACGTTGGTTCCGTCAACATCCAGGGGATTGGCCTGCATGATATCCTGATCGATGACGATGAAGTCCGCAAACTTCCCGACAGCAAGAGAGCCTATCTGATCGTCCTTGAACATCTGATAAGCGCCGTTGATGGTGTAGGCTTCCACCATGGTCTTTACATCTACCCTTTCATCCGGGTTCAGCAGCCAGGTGGGGTCGTCGATGTCTGTAATGTCCTCTACGCCATAATACTCCGCATTGTTCAGGTTTCTGGTAAGGCCGGATTCTATGGCCCAGAAGGGATCGTTGGTGGGGGATACGGGATAGTCGCCGGAGGAGGTGAGGATGGCGCCGTTGTCCATCAGGGACTTGACGGGATATTCCGTCCAGGCCCGCTCTGCGCCCAGCACCAGCTCATCCACATAGGTGTACCAATCCGGCTCCTTCATGTGCCAGAAGGGCTGCAGGTTGGCTATGATCCCCAGCTCGCCGAAACGAGGCTTGTCGGCCTCGTCCACCAGCTGCAGATGGGCGATGACATTTCTGTAGTCTCCTTCTCCCACGGTCTCCTGGGCATACTCTATGCAGTCCAGGGTCAGCCGGGTGGCGGCGTCGCCGATGGAGTGGACGTGGATCTGATAGCCCTTCTCCAGAGTGGCTACCATGGCTTCCTTAAAGACGTCCTCCGTCCAGAGAGGCTCGGAGACGTAATCGCTGCCCATGCCCGCCGCTTCAGCGTAGGGCTCCAGCAGATAGCCGGTGACGCCTTCAATGACGCCGTCGGCAAAGAACTTGGCTGTGGTGATGTCCATAAGCTCGGAATCGATCTCCGCTTTCCAGGTATCCAGAGTGTCCAGACCCGCCTGATAATCCGCAGGATCCATCATATAGCTGTAGTTGATCCGCAGGGTCAGTTCGCCGGCGTCCTCCAGCTCTTCAAAGATATAGGGGTTCACTCCGGTGTCCAGAACGCCGGCGGAGCTGATGGCGGTGTAGCCCCATTCTCTCATGACGTTCAGATACCAGGCGGTGCCTTCCGCCAGCTGCTCTTCTGTGTACTCGTGAGACAGGGTGATGAGCTCGCCGCAGTCTGTGAGCAGGCCCGTGGGCTCCCCGTTGGCGTCCTTATGGATGTTGCCGCCGGTGGGCGTGGGCGTGCTGGCGTCGATGCCGAACAGCGCCAGGGCAGGGGTGTTGAGCCAGGTGTTATGACCGTCGTTGGAGATGAGGACCATGGGTTTGTCCGTGATCTCGTCTATCCAGGTCTTGTTGGGAGGATTGCCTTCCGCATCCACCATGCCCATGTTGAAGCCGTTGCCCCAATAGATGTCCAGATCCGGGTTTTCTTCCACGAAGCTGGTGATGGTGGCCAGGCTGCCTTCCCGATCGAAATCGTAATACAGGTTGATTTCAAAGAGTTCCGTCAGCGCAGTGCCGATGGGATGGTTGTGGGAATCGATGAGGCCCGGCAGCACCGTATTGCCTGCCAGATCCACCACTTCCGTGGCGTCGCCGATGTAGGCCTGGGCGTCTTCATCGCTGCCCACAAAGAGGATGGTCCCATCCTCTCCCACGGCCATGGCCTGGGCTGCGTTCTGATCCCAATCGTCGCCTTCCACAGTGTAAATGACGCCGTTGGTCAGGACTGTGGCCGCCGCCGTCCCTTCCGTTTCGGTCCCTTCCCCTTCATCGCCTCCGCCGCCGCAGCCGGTGAAGGCTGCCAGCACCAGCACAAAGGCCAGAAACAAGACCATTCCTTTCTTTTTCATAGTTTCTCCTCCTTTTGATAGGACTTATCTTTTACTGCCTTTCCCTTATGGAAACGCAGGCAAAAGCGAGAAAAAACCGCCCCCAGAGGCAGGCGGTCCAAACAGAAAGCGATCCCCCCGGGATTTCTTTTCAGCCGGCTGTGCGCCAAATCGGCTGTTATTCTTTTGT
>JAUNBO010000159.1 GCA_030527065.1 Bacillota bacterium
CTTCATCTTTTGAGGCGTCAGGGGCTTATCTCTCATATCTCTTTTCGCGGCTACGATCTCATCGGCCACCTCCATGCCCTCTGTCACCTTCCCGAAGGCGGCATACTGCCCGTCCAGGTGGGGGGCTTTGGCTACCATGATGAAAAACTGGGAGCCAGCGGAGTTGGGGTTGGCTGAACGGGCCATGGAAAGGACGCCTCTGTCGTGAGCCAGATCGTTCTTGAAGCCGTTGGCGGCGAATTCTCCCGGGATCTGATGGCCGGGGCCGCCGGTGCCGGTGCCCTGGGGACAGCCGCCCTGTATCATAAAGCCGGGAATGACCCGGTGGAAAATAAGGCCATCGTAAAAGCCTTCCTTCACCAGCTTCACAAAGTTTTCCACCGTCAGGGGCGCTTTCTCCGGGTAAAGCTCCGCCTTCATAATGCCGCCGTTTTCCATCTCGATCGTAACAATGGTTTTCATCTCTCGTCCTCCTGCTGTTTTTCTTATAATAATACCACAGAACCCGCTGCCGGGAAAGACCCCGGCTTGCAACACCGCCGGGGCCGAACAAAAACGAACCGGCCCTCTTTCCGGTGGCCGGCCCGTAGTGTTGGGTTCACTGTTCATTCTGTTCCCTGGAATTCTTTGTTTCGTTTATGTCCCGTTCACGCTCAGTCTGCGTTCATTCAGTGTAACCGCCGCTTTCCAGATAGCTTTCTATGGAAGAATGGGTGTTCAGCACTTTTTCCGCAAAGACGGTGCGGTAACCGCCCCGGCTCACAGCCCGGCTGCCCATGTTGTAGGCCGACAGGGCCGTGGTGGCGTTGCCTCCGTAATTGTCCAGATGGCGGCTGATGTACATGGCCCCCATCTCTATGTTATAGTGGGGCGTCAGCAGCTGCTCATAGGTGTAGCCGAAGAGCTCGCCGGTGGAGGGCATGATCTGCATCACTCCCACGGCGCCGCCGGAGCTCACGATGCCTGCCTGGAAGGTGCTCTCCCTCCGGGCAAGGGCCATCAGCAGGGTAATGTCTATCTCATTGACGTCCGCTTCATGCTTGAAGATGAACACCAGCTCTTCTGCGCCGGCCCGGCTGATCCATTTGTTCTGGGACAGGATGTATTCCGTCAGGCCCCGGTTATACTCGGACTCTTCCTGGTCAAAATACTTCACCGCTTCGATTTTGGGGTCCGTGCTGATGTATATCCCCGAATATTCGTCGTAATAAACGCTCCAGCCAAAGGCCCCGCTCTCCGTGAACATCCGGACAGGAACGTAGTATACGTCGCCTGCCAGCAGCACCGGCAAGTCTTCCGTTTCCAGTTCCAGGGCCATGAGCTCGGGAATGGAAATGATTTCGTCGGCCAGAAGGGCCGCCACGTTGTGCGCCAGGTGATCCGCCAGGCGCGAGGCGGTGAGAGGCGTTTCCAGGACCAGGGGCTCCGGCTCATAATAGGCCGTCACCGCAACGTCCTCCGCCACAATGGCGCTTACGTTCTGCAAATTGCTTTTCAGCACCTTCTCTGTCAGATGGGTGCGGGTAGCTTCCGTTTTTAAGATTTTCAGTGTGTGGCTTTCAAGATCCATCTCCGCTTCTATCCCCAGTATCTCTCCCAACTCCGCCGTCAGGGGCAGATAGGTGACATTCTGGTAAAGGAATAGAGGATCTTCCAGGTAGTAGTTTTCGATCGTAACTCCGTTGATGTCTACATTTCGGATGAAAAAGCTTCCTTGAACAGTGGTGACCTCCGGCTCCGCATTACCCTCCGTTCCTGTTTCCGTTGCGTAAGCCGAGAGGAATGAGAGAAGCAAGATTGTCATTGAAAGCCACACAGATATCAGCTTCTTTGCCATATCTTTTCTCTCTTTCTTCAGTTTTGCCGCCTTCCCTTCGGAAAGCGATGGTCCTATTTTACCACAAAAGGCCTGTTTGTAAACCTTTTGGGTTAAATTCAAAATTTTCTCTAAATTCCGCCAATCCCCCTTTTGCCCGAAACTGCGGGGAAAGCCCCGTTTTTAAAAAGAATAATTTTCACCTGCTTTTCACACTTTTCCTCTCCCTTTCCGCCGCTTTTTTCACTTTTTTACGCCAAAAGGCCGGCGAAATGCCGGCCCTTTGGCAGTAGAATTCTACAAATCGAAGATTTGTGAATTCCTTGCACAAGTCTGCCCCATTTGTTGCACGAATGGGGCAGGCTAATGGTGGAGTATTCTGGCGTGTGAGATGCCTGAATCTCTTTACAGGTTGAATGCCTTTTTGGCGTCCTGGATGGACTCTTCCAGCTTGGCAAGGACGATGTCGATGGTCTCGTACTTGATGACCCCAGGCGGCTCTATCCGGACGGTCTTTGCATTGACCAGGGTACCCGCTGTCATGACGTGCCTGTCGAAGAGGCCCTTGGTGACCGCATAGCCCACTTCCGCTTCCGGGAATTCCATGCAGATCAGCAGACCTGCGCCGCGGACCCCTTTCAGGACGGTGGGATACTTCTTCATGAGGCCGTTCAGCTTCTCCATGAAGTAATCGCCCTTTTCCTTACACTGCTTGGGAATATCGTGCTCCAGCATGTAAGCGATGGTGGCGATGGCTGCGGAGCAGGCCAGGGGGTTGCCGCCGAAGGTGGGGGAACCCAGAATCCAGGGATTGTCTATGAGCTTCTGGCCCCACATGCAGGGTCTGGCGATGATGCCGGTGATGGGCATTACGCCGCCGCCGAAGGCTTTTCCGTAGGTCAGGATGTCCGGGGTGACGTCTTCATATTCGCAGCGCCACATGGTGCCGGTCCGGCCCATGCCGGTCTGGATCTCGTCTGCGATCATGGCCACGCCGTATTTGTCGCAGATGGCCCGTACAGCCTTCAGATACCCGTCGGGGGGGATCTGCACGCCGGCCTCGCCCTGGATGGGCTCGATGATGACGGCGGCGACCTTCTCGCCTACGGTCTGCAGGTTCTTGATGGCGGTTTCCATAGCTTCCGCATCGCCATACTTCACATGCTGTACCTGCTGGATGAGGGGAAGATAATCCTCTCTGTAAGCGCCTTTGCCGCCCATGGAGATGGCGCCCATGGATTTCCCGTGGAATGCGCCTATGGTGGAGATGTACCAGCGCCCGCCGGTGGCCAGCCTGGCCAGCTTCAGCGCCATTTCAATCGCTTCCGCACCGCCGTTGGTGAAGAATGCGTACTGCAGGTCTCCGGGGGTGATCATTGACAGCAGATGGGCCAGATACCCTCTCAGCGGGTCTACCAGCTCCTGGCTGTGCAGGGCGTACTTGTCCAGCTGAGCCTTGACATACTTAACGATTTCCGGGTTTCTGTGACCACAGGTGTAGATTCCGAATCCACCCAGGCAGTCGATGAAATCATTGCCGTAAAGGTCGGTGAAATGCTCTTCCGTGTCGGTCCATTCGACGCAGGCAGAATCCGTGGATACAGATTTTCTGTACTCCAGCCAGCCGGGATTCACATTGTTGTTGAAGTTATCGATGGAATCCTTGGTGATCTGCTTCTTCTCGTCTTCCGTCAGTGTGGGTCTCTCAATGTACCCTAACACGCGTTTTGCTTCTTTCAAAGCAGCGTCTTTGTATGCAGCCATAGTATTACCTCCTTATAATAATTATGGAACTAACTGCACTTAATTAGACAAGCAAAACTCATGCCAGGTTCCTCCTTCGCCTGTTGACGCAACAATATTTTCAGAAAGTTAGCGTAATTTCAATAAAAATTCGCTCTTTTGCGCCGCCGCCCACTCACAGCATTATCAGAAAACATTTCTCACTGTCGAGATTTTCCTTTCCATTAATCTCAATATCGGGACGTTTCCCTTGGGGGCTCCCCGCCAGGTTCCCTTCGCGGGGTACTTTTCAAGGGGGCGCCAGGGGGGCGGTTTGCCGGGCCTCCGCAGGACCAGCTAAGAATTTAAG
>JAUNBO010000008.1:0-20059 GCA_030527065.1 Bacillota bacterium
GCGGCCTGCCGCTTTCGGACAGCGAGGCCGACGCCCTTTTCGCTTGCAGCGAGGGATGGATTTCTCTGACCTATTTGCTTTTCAGCTCTTATGTGGAAAAAGAAGTCTGGCGCTTCGATTCCGCCGATATATACGACCTCATGGAGGAGATCATGTTGCTTCCGCTTCCGGAACGGCACCAGCAGTTCTTGACCTGTTGCAGTATCGCCGGAAGCTTTACCCGGCAGCAGGCCAGCTTTCTGTGGCAGGAGGACAGCCGGGAGATTTTAGACCAGCTCACTCGCCGCAACGCCTTTATCCGTTATGATGACGACGGCGTTTACCACGCCCACAATCTCTTGCTGCACAACACCCGTAACCGCTTTGAAGCGCTGCCCCAGACAGAACGGCAGGCCATTTGGCAGAGGCTGGGGGATTGGCACCTGTCCCAGCAGGAATATTTAAGCGCCATGCTGGCCTACCGCAAGGCGGACGCATGGGAATCCCTGCTTTGCACACTGGAAGCAGACAACGGCAGCAGCCTGTTCATGGGGCAAAAGAACATGGTGCAGGAGTGGATTGCAAGCTGCCCCAAGGACGCCCTGCGCCTTCACCCTGATGCCATCCTGCTTTTGGCCATGGAGTGCTTCACCGCAGGAGAGGTGGATACCCTGCTGCGGCTGAGAGAGTTCCTTTTGACATCGGTGGAGGAAAATCCAGACCTTACCGAGCAGGAGCGGAACAATTACAGAGGCGATGCCGAAGTTTTGCTGTCCATGCTCTCCTTCAACGACATTTCCGCCATGAGCGCCTATCAGCGCGCAGCCTGTATGCTGATCAGTACATACAGCCATCTGGTGGGGCCGGAAAGCCTGTGGACCTTCGGCTCTCCCTCTGTGCTGATGCTGTACCACAGCGAAAGCGGCGCCTTGGACAAGGAAAATCGGGATATGCGCGAGTGTATGCTCTTTTATTACCAGCTCTCCAACGGCAACGGCAATGGAGCGGAACACGTCATGCAGGTAGAGTCGGACTATATGCGGGGCGCGCTGGAGGATACGGAGATCAACTATCACCTTGCCCTCAATGCCGCGCGCCGGAAGAAGCAGTGGAGCGTATTGATTACGGCGGAGTTTATCGCCATGCGCCTTGACCTGCTGGCCGGCAACTACGAAAAGATGAAGCAGCGGATGAACGGCCTGCGGCAGACGCTGAAGGACAACAATCAATTCCTGCTGTTCGATACCATGGATCTGTGCCAGGGCTGGATGTACGCTTTGATAGGCCGCACGGAAGAAATACCGGCATGGCTGCTTTCTGACAGCGCCGAGGCCAATGTGCCGCCCTTTGTGGCCCCCATCCTGCTGACCATACAGAACCAGGCCCGGCTCGCCGCAGGGGAATACGCCGCCCTCATCGCCCATGGTGATGAATACAAGGATCGGTTCGCCGCCCAAAAGATGGCGCTTTGCCGCATCTATCTGCATATCCAGCTTGCCATTGCCCTGTATAAGCTGAACCGGCAGGGGCAGGCGCTCATCGAGCTGCGGGCCGCCTTTGCCCTTGCCGCACCGGACGGCATTCTCATGCCCTTTGCGGAAAATGGGCGCGGCGTCTGGGATCTGCTGTCCGACCTGGAGCAGATGGGCGAATACACGGAGGAGATCGCCGCAATCCGCCCCCACGCCGCCGCCCTTGACAGCGCCATGCAAAGGATATGGCAGGAGCATTACGCCGCCGCACAGGACTACGGCCTGACCGACCGGGAGCTGGAGGTTGCCCGGCTTGCCGCCCAGCGCAAGACCACGCAGGAAATTGCCCAAGCCCTGAGCCTGTCAGCATATACGGTAAAAAATCATTTGAAACACATATTTGATAAGCTGGACATTTCCGGAACGGAGAGAAACAAGCGCGCACTTTTGGAAAAAGTTCTCTCGGAAATGAAAAATAGCCCCTGAGGGGTCATTACAAATTTTAAAATCCACGGTACACTATCATAAGTACCGTGGATTTTTTATGTGCAGAGGAGGGAAAGCATTGGAAGTAAAGTATGACGCCAAAAAGACCGCATGGGGTCCCATTGCGGAGGTGAAGCCCCTTCCGGACGGCATCCTGCAAGTCACCTTCAAAAGTGGGAACATGACCCAGATCGACATGAAGCCCCGTATGGAGGCGATTCGTTTCCGGCCTTTGAAGATACCGGAGGTATGGGAAAGCGCAGACACCAACGGCGGCCTCATCCATTGGTATAAGGACGGCCTGGATATTGTGGAGTTCTCCTGGGATGAGGTCATCACCATGCTGGAAGGACGATAACAATGATAAAATGCAACTACAAAACGGAGGGAATTTGAGATGAGTAAAACACGAAACCGGCTATTATCCATCCTGCTGACGGCCTGCATGGTGCTGACCATGCTGCCCGCCGTGAGCCAGACGGCGGCTGCGACAGCCACCAGCGTATTGGTGGCGGACACAGATGTGGTCAACGGTTCAGAGACCACCTATTGGCTGAACAGCCCCGCGAACGACGGCACGATCACCAGCACCGGCGCCGGCGCAGACAACTACAACGTCAAATTCGAGCCTGCAAGCGGCGGCGGCGCCGCCAAGCTCTATCTCAAGGGCGCGGACATCATCGACCCCAATCCCACGGAAACCTATGAGCGCAGCTACGGCATCCAAGCCAACGGCGCCCTGGAGATCGTTGTGGAGGAGGCCAGCTCCGTCAGATGCGCCATCACACCCAAGTATGGGAATAACGCCGGAATCTATGTCTCCGACTCACTGACCATCTCCGGCTCCGCCCGGCTGACCGTCAACGGCATCAATGATCCATCCCTGGACGTCAATGATTATGGCGTACGCTTTTTGGGGACACTGACCATTGCCGAGGGGGCCGACCTGCTCATCCAGAATCTCAACACCAACGGCAGCGAGGTGGTGAGTAGCGGAATGTCCAGCACACTGAAAAATCACGGTACGCTGACCATCTCCTCCTGCGGCGCCTACAGTACGTGTTACGGCATCCTTGTGGGCACCGTGGAAAACAGCGGCACGCTGTCTGTCAGCCTCGGCGAAGCAACTATCAGCCGGGCCATATACTGCGACACCCTGACCAATACAGGTACCATAACCGCAATCTGCGGCCCCAGTTTGTACTCGGGTTACGGTATCTACGCCAGCACATCCATCGCCGCCAACGGCGGGACCATCACCGCATACGGAACGACCGCAGCCATGAATATAGCCCCGACCTCCTCTCAGGCGCGGCTGACCGTTTCCGCCGGGGCGGACGCGGACGGCGCGGTTCCCGTGACAGACTTTGACGAAAATTACGCATCCTATAAATACGCCAGGATAACCGCGAGCACAGAGGGCGTGCTGGATCTTGCCGACGGCCCCGTCGTCATCAGCGCGACAGGCTATAAGCAGGGCGCGGACGTGACTGCGGATACCGCGGAAACGCCCTATACCGGCAGCTATATGATCACCGGCAGCTACAGCGGCAGCGGCCTGTCCTACGACGGGCAGCCGGCTTCCGCCATCAGGGTCGAAGGCCTTGCCGCGGGCGCGTCCTTCACCTTGAACAGCGTGTCGGTGCAGCCCGCCGACGGCGAAGCTTTGACTCTCATCGGGAAGGCGGACCCCATAATCACAGGGGCCGTGACCCTGACGGATATCTCATACGCCGACGACACCGCCATCACCGGCGCCGGCAGCCTGAGCATAAACGGCGGAATACTGCGCAGCACCTCCGCCGCCGCCGGCGCAAGCCTGTCCGCCGTTCTCTACGGGGACATTGAGTGGACTGCTCCTTCGTGCGGTGATATACGCCATCTGGAGTCCACCGGCGGCAGTGTCACGATAGTGGGGGACAGCCAGGACTTCACGGGAACCGCCGCGGTGCTGCGGGCGGCGGAAGACCTGAGCTTTACCTCAACCTTGTCGAACCCTCTGCTCAGCAGCAGCGCGACAGACGTTTCTATCACCGCGGGGGGCAGCCTGACCATGACCAACGGCGGCGGCCCGGCGATCTCCGATACGACCGCCACCCTGACGGCGCAGCAGCTGACGCTGTCCATCGCGGGCGTCCCCGTGACTCTGAACGCGGGCACGGGCAGGACCCTGTCCTATGAAGTGGACGGCGGCACCCCCGGCGACAGCCTGTCGGGGACCGTCTCCTATACCTGGCGCTCGCACACCGGCGCGGATGACGCTGACGGCACGGAGATAACCACCGCGACCACAAACACCTATACCGCCGCCCAAAACGGCTATTACTCCTGCACCGTGGCCGGCGGCACCAGCGGCTCGGCCAAGACCGCCATCATGGCGGTCGGCGCCACCGTCACCCTCGTCCCGGGCGAGGGGAGCGGGGACCCGGCGGACGCCGTCGTCGTCGGCGGCGCGTTTACCCTGCCCGAGGTCGGGACAGGCGCAGGCCAGATCAACTTTACAGCCCCGGAAAACAAGACTTTTGCCGGCTGGCTTGTGGACGACAATCTCACCGCCGCGGGCGAGAGCATCTCTGTCAGCCAGAGCGTCACCGTCACCGCCTCGTGGAAGTCCGCGCCGACCCTCTACCTCGGGAGCACCAAGCTGGAAAACGGGGACAGCGGCGCAGGCTACAGCTATACATATAACAGCGAAACGCAGAAGGGCACGCTCACCCTCAGCGGTTTCAGCAACACCACCTACACATATATCGATGAGCACTTCATCGGCTATGTTGGCCTCTGGACCAATCACGATTTGGAGATCGTCCTCGCCGCCGGCACGAACAACACCATCTCCGGCAAGGACTTTACCGGCTTGCCTGAAGAGCAAACGGATAACAGCTGCGGCATTTATAGCGGCGGCGCGCTGACTATCTCCGGCAGCGGCAGCCTCACGGTCCGCGGGCGGGAGAGCTATGATAGCTACGGCGTCTGGACGGAGAATGGTCTCACTGTCACCGGCGGTCAGGTCACCCTCACCGCAGTCAATGGCAACCTGGAGGATTACTTATACTGTGACGCGCTGTACCTCGACGCCGGGGGGCTCACGGTGAGCGGCGGCAGCCTGACCCTGCGCAATGACAGCACCGCTACAGATCAGGTCGGAGCGCTAAATTTACACAACAGCAACATAACGCAGTCACAGATGCAGCTGACAGGAAAGATTCTTGTGGCTCTGGAGGACCCCTCCGTCACCTATGAGATCAACGCCGAGGCGCTGTATAAATTCCATCCTAACTATACCTACGTCAAGATCGACGCCGGCGCGACCCCGACCCCGGCTGTTGCCGGCGCCACGTTCTACGGGCTCTGGCTGGGAGGCACGCAGGTGAGCAGCCTGAATCAAAGCGACATCCTCGGCAGCGGCGGGGCCGCGCCCACCGCCGTTTTCACGCCGGCGGTGACAGAGGGCGATGTGGTGACCACGCCTGCCAAGCTCACTTTGAACAACGCGAACGTCACCGCGGCGGACAACAAAAATTCCATGGCGACCAGCGCGACGCTGTATGTGGATGGGGATGAAGCCGCGCTCACCGTCGAACTGGCGGAGGGCAGCGCGAACACCCTCACCGGCCCCTCCGGGCAGACCCCCTCCTATGGCATTGACGCGCGCGGGAGTAAGCTGACCTTCACCGGCAGCGGAACGCTCACCGCCAAAGGCGGCGATATGGCGCAATACGCTGAGAGCAGCTGTGGTATTTATGCGGGCTCTCTGACTATAGCCGGGCCCACAGTCACCGCCATCGGCGGGAACATAACCGCCGTGAAGGAGGGCAGAACAGTATCGAGCCGGGGCGCCAGTATTTACACGTATGACACGGGCCTTACCGTCACCTCGGGAGAGTTCATCGCCATTGGCGGCTCGGTGCCCGATTCGGGCGACAATTATTCCAGCGGGCTGAGCTTCTCCGGCGATCTCGGAGACGGCACCTCCCTCCTGGTGAGCGACAGCATAGAGGGGACGGCCCTGAAAGCGCTGGCGAGCGGCGAATACCTGTTCCAATTCCCCTATGCCGTGGCCTATGCGCCGGCGCCAAGCACGGTTTTCTATAAGAATACGACGACCGCGCTGACAGGTTCGGCGGACTTCATCCAGATCCCGGAGACGGGGAGCCCCGTCGTGGTCTATTCCGTCAAGCGCGTTGACCAGCACGGTGCGGAATTGCCGCTGGGCGCCGTTACCTGGGAGCAGGGCGGGACCCTGCCCGATGGCGTGACGGTCATCGGCAACGGGGCCTGGGTCCGTGTAACCAGCGAAGCGGCAGAGGGCAGCTTTACCCTGACCGCCAAGAGCGGCGAGGAGGAGATCGGCACGCTGACCGTGAATATCTCCAATAAAACGGACGTCTCATCCTCCATCACCTTCGCCCCCGGCAGCGCTGACTATACCGGCTCCAAGCTCTCCTGCGCGGAGGCCGTCTTCGGCGGCACGGCAGTCGGCACGGGCAGCTGGACCTATAAATATGCCGTTCCCCAGGGCTCCAACGGCGACCTGAGCAGCGACAGCGACAGCCAGCCGGTAGGCGCGGGGACCTATACCGTCACCGCCACCTATGAGGACGATACCCAGAAGGGCGAAGCCACAGGCACCTTTACGGTGAATAAAGTCGCCGCGCCCATTACCGGCGTGCAGGTGACCTCCCCCGCGACTATATACGACAGCCACAGGGCCACGGACGTTCAACTGACCCACGATAAGGCGTCCACCATCTCCGGCACGCTGGCGCTGGACGCCGGCCAGACGCTGTCAACAAGCACGACCAGCTATACCTGGACCTTCACCCCCACCGGCGAAACCGAGGACGCCGAAAACTACAACGCCGCCACCGGCTCCATAACGCTGAGCGTCACGGCGGATTCCGTGAGCAGCATTGATATTACCACAGCTCCGACTAAAACGACCTACAAGCATGGAGAGGCTTTTGCCCCTGCCGGCATGGTGGTATCGGCTTACTATGCCAGCGATCCATCCACCCCGGTGCCGCTGGACAGCGGCGACTACACCATCAGCTATCACTCCAGCTACAATAATGGTTTCTCTTTGGCGGGCGGCGCCGACCAGAACGTCACTGTGACCTGTAACGGAAACACGAGCCTCACCGACGTTCAGAGCGTTTCCGTCGAAAAGGCGGACTCGCCCGATCCGGTCGACCTGCCGGTCAACGTCAAGTACAACGCCAGCGGCGAACAGACGGTCGATCTGTCCGATCTTATGGCCAACGCCGGCGACCTGACCTATGCGGAGGGGTCTGCGGGCGGGGATAGCATCATCGGAACCTGGAGCGTAAACAGCAGCGGCACGCTGACCTATACCCTGGCCTCCGGCCTCACCGATGCTGACGCAGGCAAGACCGCCACCCTGTCGGCGACCATCAGCTCCGAGTACTACTATAACGCTCTAGTAACTGTGGTCGTCACCCTGACGGATAAAGACGCCCAGGCGGAGCTGCGCTACACTGGCGGCGTCACCGTCGTCTACGGCGAGACCCTGGCCCTCTCCGCCACCGGCGGGTCGGGCGGCGGCGATATCACCTATTCGGTCAGCAATGTTACCGGCGAGGCCACCATAACCGGCAGCACGCTGACTCCCACCAAGGCGGGCACTGTGACCGTCACCGCGACCAAAGCCGGAGACGCCACCTACAGCGAAATCAGCAGCACCCCGGTGACCATCAACATCAACAAGGCCACCCCCACCGGCAGCCCGAGCTATACCGCCATCACCGAGGTGGGCAAGACCCTGGCGGACGCAAATCTGGCCATCGGCGGCATCACTCCGTTAGGCGGCAGCATCGCATGGGATGACCCGGTGACCACCACAGTGGCAGCCAATACCAGCTATGGCTGGACGTATACCCCGGCAGACGCCACGAACTATAACACCCTGACCGGCTCCATCGTGCCGTATCGCGTTGGCGGCGGCGGGGGCGGAGGCACAGTTACCACGCCTTCCGTTTCCGACCCTGTGACCTCCGGCGGAACGACCACCGTGACCACCCCGGTCACGCCCACCACCACCGGCAGCGTGTCCAGCGCCACGGTTCCCAACTCCACCGCCAACCAGGCCGTGGACAGCGCCATCGAGGCGGCGGCGGACAACAACACCGCCCCCGTGGTGGAAATTGAAATCAACACCCCGGCCCGGGCGGACAGCATTGAAGTCACCCTCCCCGCTGCGGCGGTGGAGACCCTTGCGGAGAATGAGGACGCACAGCTTGTCATTTCCTCCGGCGTGGCCGATATCGTCCTTGATGCGGACGCAATGGCCGCCGTAGCGGAGCAGGCAGGCACAAACTTCACCATTTCCGTGACCCCCGTGGCCGCTTCCGAGCTGAACGCACGCCAGCAAGAAACCGTGGGCGCCGCCCCGGTCTTTGATGTGACCATCACCAGCGGCAGCACGGTCATCTCCGACCTGGGCGGCGGCAGCATCGCCGTCACCATCCCCTATGAACTGGCCGAGGGCCAGAGCGCAGCGGGCCTCACCGTCTACTATCTGGACGACGAGGGCAACCTGCATCCCTGCGAGACCAGCTATGCCAACGGCAAACTGACCTTCATCACCGGCCATCTCTCCAAGTATGCGGTGCTGTATGACGAAACGGCGGCCTGGGCCAATCCCTTCACCGACCTTTCGGAAAGCGACTGGTTCTACGGCAATGTGGCCTATGCCTGTGAAAACGGCCTGATGGCCGGCACCGGCGCAACCACCTTTGACCCCTACGGCACAAGCACCCGCGCCATGGTAGTGACGGTATTGTGGCGCATGGCGGACGCGCCGCTCCTTGCCGATCATGATAGCGGCTTCACCGACCTGACGCAAAGCTGGTATGCGGACGCGGTAAACTGGGCGTCGCAGAGCGGCGTCGTCGAAGGCTACGGCGATGGACTGTTCGGACCGGACGACCCCGTGACCCGGGAGCAGCTTGCCGTGTTCCTCTACCGCTATGCCCAGCAGCAGGGCGGCGGCTTTGAGGGCGCGTGGACGTTCCCGCTGGATGCCCCCGATGCGGACGACGTTTCCGACTGGGCGTATGAAGCGATGTGCTGGATGACGATGAACGGGATCATACAGGGCCGGGACGACGAAACGCTTGACCCGCAGGGCCAGGCCACCCGCGCCGAGTTTGCGGCCATGCTCCAGCGGTTCTGCGAGACATTTGCAGAGTAAGCTGACACAGCAACAACAGCACATGAACAAAAGGCTGGCGGTGGCCGGGGCTCAGAGTCCCGACCGCCGCCTTTTCTGTTTCATAAATGATGCCCTGCGATTTTCTCCCTGTCGCTTATTTCTTCCGCCGCCAAAGCTCCCGCAGCCGCTTCGCCGGGGAATTGCGCCGCTTGCGGATGATCACCCATACCGCCGCCGCAGTGACGATGGGCAGCGCGATGAAAGTCGCCGTGCGAACCCATGCGTCCACAGCGTCCGGCACGAGCAGGAAGTATACCACCGCACAGATGAGCATACCCCAGAGGATAAAGAGTGCGGCGTCGGGATAGCCCGCCCCCTCTGCACCGGCAGTCGCGGCAGCACGCAGCGTCTTCAGCGCACGGCTGCGGATGTCCCGGATATTTCTTGCGGAGCAATTCTTCTCCCTGGCGATGGAGGAGACGTCCTCCCCGTTCACGATGCTGCGAAAGATGACCTCCCGTTGAAGCTCCGTCAAGTTTTCCAATCCGTTGATGATCTCCTTCGGCAGATGCAGGAGGGCGTCGCCGTCGAATCCGTCGGGCAGATATTTGTCCCGTACATACCAGGCCTTGTCATCGTAAAGCCGGTCACGGACATCCTCCGGGAGAAAGGCGTCCGTATCGGTATAACCATCGGTCTGCATGACAGCCTCCGCATCCTCCAAGGGGATGGATGCGGTTTTTTCATTGTGACGCTCGTCGCTGCGGTAGAGGATGCGATCCACCTCCCGCATCTCCTCCTGATGCTCCTCGGCCCAGCGGGCGGCGTCGGCGGCAGCGTCAGGGTCCTGCCTGCGCATCCACTTCCAGCCCTTCATGATCTCCCGCTTCGCCTTCCATTGCCATGCCACACGCCTCACCTCACAAAATAATTGAAATTTTTTAAGGACGACCTTCCGTTTTTCCGCTTTTCCTCCACTATCGGTAGAGGGATCGTTTCACCCGGCTGGATGACCCCTCCTCCGGTACGGCACAGAAATGCGCTGACGGACGTCCGGCTTTCCGACAGATCACGATGTATAAAACGGTATTGGCCGTATACCGGCGTCAGGATCCGTCTGCGGAAGGTTTTCATTTTTGCACTGCGCCGCCGGGGGCGCGGCGCCTTTCTCGGCTTCATCATATCAGAAAGAAGAAAGAAGGACAACTCACAACAGCAAGGAGGGATCACATGAAGAAAAAGGACAAGCGCGAGTATCCAAACGGCTTCTATCTCATCGACAACCGCATCACCATGTTCGCCCTGACGCCGATCCAGCTGGCAGTCTACAACTGCATCTGCCGGCACGGCAATGCGCACCATCTTTCCCATCTGCGCATGGCGACCATCGCAGGCGAGGCGGGCTGCGCAGTCAGCTCCGCACGGCTGGCGATCCGCAAACTGGAGGAACTGAATCTCATTTCCGTTTCGCCGGACTTCAAAGACGCGCCGGGCGGAGGGAAATGGCACGGCGCCAACTACTACAAGGTGTTAGAGCTGCCGGCGTATGTGCAAAGGCAAGTGCCGCCAGGAAAGGAGGAAACGGCACCAGATGAAGTGCCGTTCTGAAGCCCGGCGCAGGACGCCGCCTGCCGCCCCTCATGCCCCGCTGTGTGCGCCTTGGCGGACAGAGGCGACCCCCTGCCACTCTGGCAGGGCCGAGAGGCGTTTTCGGGGCTTTTGCAGGAGTTTCAGGAGCCGCCTGACGCTCACGATTTGTGTACAGGATAAAGCACCGGGGTCGCAAAGCGCCCTCCGCTGCAGGGAAACACCGCCCCGCAGAGCGGGTCGGGGCGTTTTGCCAGAGGGGTCGTAAAACGCCTTTTTTCAGCCGGCCGGGGTCGTGAAGTGCGGGAATGCCCAGCGTTGCAGGCTTCTGACCGGCCCCGCAGGGCAAACCACATGAAGAATATGGAGGTAATCATGGAAACACAGAAAAAGAAGAAATACGCCTTTTGGCTCAATCAGGATACCAAGAGCATGGTGGAAGACAGCTTTCAAAAAGACAACTGCCAGAGCCAGTCTGAGTTCGTCGAGAACGCGATCCGCTTTTATACCGGCTACCTTTCTGCAAAGGATGCGACAGAGTATCTCGCACCGGTGCTGGCACAGGTGCTGCGCGGAACGCTTGACGTCTTCTCTGCGCACGTCAACCGCAATCTGTTCCGCCTTGCGGTAGAGGAAGCGAAGACATGGAATATCATCGCAGGGCTGATCCATGTCGCCCCTGACCAGCTCAAACACATCCACAACAAGGCCATCGGCGAGGTCAAACGGCTCAAGGGCACACTGACATACGAGCAGCTCTACAAAGACCCTGTGCCGCTGGAGTATGATCTGGATACCGATGCGCTCGGTGACGATATGGATGTGGACGAATAAGCATGCCTCGCCCGATTGGGCAGAAGGAACCATCGAAACAGGAGAAAGAACCGGGACTGACCCTCGCCGTGAGAACGGGGAGGGTTCGCCGCCTGCCGGCGAAAGGAAGAAGAATACACTGAAGAATACCAATAAAGCCCTCTCAAACGGAGGGCGGAAAGGAAACGCATGAAAGAATCTGTCTACAAATCCTACGACGAACTGCCGCTGATGTTATCCGTCTTGCAAGTGGCCGCAGTGCTGGGGATCTCCCGTGCCGGCGCCTACGAGCTGGTGCGGAGCGAAGGCTTCCCCTCTCTGACCATAGGCTCCCGCATCGTGATCCCGAAGGACAAGTTCATCACATGGATCGATGAAAACACTTCGAAAAATCAGTAGCTTTCAGCGGCGAAGTGTAGTATATGTTCGTGTTGCAAAAGCGCGAAAAACGCAAAGAACAGGAGGGAAACAAATGACAAAACGCAGAGCCAACGGCGAAGGCAATATCCGCAAACGGAGCGACGGCCGATGGGAGGGCCGGTACACCGCAGGCTACGACCCTAATACCGGCAAGCGCATCACAAAGAATGTGCTGGCCAAGACCCAGGCCGAGTGCAAGGAAAAGCTGAAAGCAGCGCAGGAGGAAACGAAGGACTTGGACGTCAGCCGTTCCGACGAATACACGGTCGGCACTTGGGCAAAGACATGGTTCGAGCTGTATTCCAAGCCGGTCATCCGGCCCTCTACCGCCGAATACTATGAACGCTTCATCAATATGCGGATCATCCCGGCGCTGGGCGACATTAAACTCAACAAGCTCACTGCCCGCGACATCCAGAAGTTCTACAACGACCTCAAGGAGCATGGCCGGATCCGGGAAGTGCAAAAGGAGAAGAATCCGGGGCTCTCCAGCGCCTCGGTGCGGGGCGTCCACATGATGCTCCACAACTGCCTCGACCGGGCGGTAAAGGAACGGCTCATCCCGCACAATCCCACGGAGGACTGTATCATCCCAAAGCTCCAGAAGAAGGAGATGAAGATCCTCCACCCCGACCACATCAGCGCCTACCTGAAGGCGGCTGACGAACGCGGCGTCCTGCCCATGTTCTTTCTGGAGCTCACCAGCGGCGTGCGCAAGGGCGAGTTGGTTGCCCTGCTCTGGAGCGACCTCAATGTGGAGCATAGAACCCTGTCGGTGACCAAGCAGGCGGTGCGGGGCGAGGGCGGCGAGATCAAGGTCACCCGTCCCAAAACCGACAACTCCATGCGAAAAATATCCATCCCGCAAGAGGCCATCGACCTGCTCATACTGGAACACGCCAGGCACCCCGACAATCCCTATATGTTCCCCTCGCCCAAGACCGGCGGAATGTACTACCCCGATTCCATCGTGAACCTCCACAAGAAAATCCTCAAGGACGCCGGGCTGGAACATCTGAGATTTCATGACCTCCGCCACACCTTTGCGACCATGGCGCTTCAGAACGGAGTAGATGTAAAGACGGTTTCCAGCATGCTGGGGCACTACAATGCCGGCTTCACCCTGACCACCTACGCCCACGCCACCCGCCAGATGCAGGAGGACGCCGCACAGAAGATGGGCAGCTTCATGACCCAGGCTATGTAAAGCCCAAACCCGCCGCTCAAAATTTGCACTGCAATCATCAATGAATGGGATTTAAATACGAGGCAGGCTCCTACCGGGGCCTGCCCAGTGCTTTCCGCTGATATCCCCGTGTGGGTCAAATTGTGGGTCAGGACGATTGTGAGCCGGCGCAGTGATAGGCGCCGGCGGCGGCAGCGCCGGACAGCCAAAATGGTGGGCCCGGCGCAAAAAGTCGCAGATTTACAACGTGGTTGAGAGGTGTAAAGACGCCCGGGCCTCATGCGAAGTCCGGGCGTTTTTGGAGCTACCGGCCGGATTTGAACCGGCGACCTGCTGATTACGAATCAGCTGCTCTGCCAGCTGAGCCACGGTAGCGTATGGGGCGGACGAAAAGGCCCGCCATGAACTACGGGAATCATTTTACCACATCATAGGTGCATCCGTCAAAGGATAAATCAAAAGAACAGATACTTTTATACTGGCAATAGGTGCAGGCGGTGAGCTCCCCCGTTTTTTTGGGGCGGACGTCTATGCAGCCTTCCGTCAGGCTGCGGCACAGGCCGTCCACGGTGCGGTTTACGCCCTTCCGAAGGGCTTCAAAGTCTTCCTCCTTCAGCAGCCGTCCCGGACTGTTGCCGGAAAAAGCGCCGCTGGCCGATCTCTGCACCGGCAGGATATCGGAATACCCGGTAAAATCGCCGCCGATGCTCTGGATCAGCTTCGGATCGTCTAATAACGTTCCGTCCAGACGGAAGGCTTTCCCCAGCTCCTTTCCCAGCCGGCTCTGCATGTCCTCCGGCGTGCAGGCGCTGGCGTCCACCATGAGCTCGGCAATTCCAAAATAGAACACGCCGGCAGGACGGGCTTCCCGAAGGCCCCGCAAAGCGGCTTCCAGGTAAAGCATCAGCTGAAGCCGCCAGCCTCCCTCTACTTCCCGGAGGTCGAATTTTTCCGAGCCGGATTTGTAATCTATGATCTTCACATAATCGCCGTCCAGAATGTCCACCCGGTCTATGCGCCCCGCTATGCGCACCGGCTCCCCGGCGGCCTTCACCTCCAGCGGCGGGAAGCTCCCCGCCCGGCCGGCGCCGAAGGGCTTTTCAAAGAACACCTCTTTTATGGCCCCCTGCTGCACATGGCGGACCATGTGCCAGGCTGCGTCGCCGCAGACGGCTTCCATCCGCAGGGCTCTGTACCGCTCCTCTCCGCCGGACAGCAGCATCCCTTCTTTATATTCCGCCGCCACCTCCGCCAGGATCTCCGCCACCTGGCGGCGGCAGGCCTCCCGGGTCAGGCTCATCCAGGGGGAGCCTTCTCCGTTCAGGGGCTGGCCCGGCCGCGTCAGCCTTTGGGAAAGCCGCATAAGGCACTCATGGTAGACGTCTCCGGTCTCCCTGCCGGTCACCTGAAAGATCCGCCGTTCCTCCGGCCTCAGGCCATAGGCGACCAGATGAGAGAAGGGACAGCGGGAGAAGCGTTCCAGCTGCGAAGGGCTCACCGTCAGAGGCCGGTCCTCTTCTTTCTTATACAGGCGTTCCGCCAGCTGTTTGTCCAGTTCCCCCTGGCGGACGGTGAAGAAGAGGCCTCTTTCCACCATTTCCAGAGATTCCCCCGAGGTCTCCCGGTACCAGTTGCAGACGCTTTTCCAGAGAGGGGACAGGGGCTCCCGGCCATCGGCCGCCTTCCGCAGGGCCGCCGCCAGATGTCGCAGGGTGCTGTTCCGGGAGGCCACCAGGCTTTGCTCTTCCTCCCGGTTGAGGACGTCCTTCTTTACGGGGACTTCCGGGAACAGGCTCCGCAGCCTTTCAAACAGGAGGGAAGGACGGAGCTCTTTCCCGTCCCGGTCCGCCGCCGAATAGCCGGCCCAGAGATACCGGGAGGGCTTCGACAGTATCTTATAAATGGCCAGGGTCTCTTCCATGGCCCGGACCCCGTCGCTTTTGCAGAGCTCTATGCCCCTTTCCAGCAGGCTGTTCTTTTCGTCTTCGCTGAGAAGGTCGTCTCCGGAAGGGCCGGCAGGGAGGACGCCGTCGTTGACCCCGGTGAGGAACACCGCCTTGCAGGGGCCTGTCCTGCTCCGCTGCAAAGTCCCCACCGTCACCTGGTCCGCCGTAGGCGGCAGAACGCCGATTTCCAGGGCTTCCAGACCGGCCTGGAGCAGACGGCCGTATTCCTTCACGCCTATGGGCTCTTCTCCCATCAGCTCCACCATCTGATCCAGGAGGAGCACAAAGGACGCCCACACCTGGGCCGTTTCCTCTGCGGTCTCGTGCTCTCCCTCCTCCTCCAGACGGCCTATGGCCTCCTGCAGCTGCTCCGGCAGCCTGGCTTCGTCCCGCAGGTACTCATAGAGGATCCGGGTCTTTTCCCGGACGCTCTTCCCCCGGCGGAAGGCCTTTTCAAAGGCTTCCAGGGGCTCCGCCAGGGTTTGCCGCAGCCGGTTCAGAAGGGCCATGCCCTCTTCGCCTTTTTCGGCCGCGCCGTAGACAAAGGGCTTTTTCCAGCGGTTTCCCTTTATTCTGTATTGCACCACATAGTTTTCCAGCAGATCGCTGTCCGGGACGGACACCGGGGAAAAGCCTGTCCGGACCAGACGGAACACATCCTCGTACTGCCAGCCCTGCTCCATGATCTGAAAGAGGGCGCTCAGGTACACCACGGCGGGGTTATGGAGCAAACGCCGTTTCCGGTCCAGAAACACAGGGATCCCGTATTCCTGGAAGACCCGCTTCAGCGCCGCAGCCCTGCCTTCCATATCGTTGCAGACCACGGCCACATCCCGGTAGCGAAAGCCCTCTTCCCGCACCAGCTCCAGGATGCGGGCCGCCACGGTCTCCGCTTCGGCATAAAAGTTGGCGGCCCGGCAGAGCTCCACGGCGGGAGCCGGCCCGGGGAAGGCTTCCCCGCCGCTTTTATAAAAGGCTCTTTCCAGATAAAGGATGGCGGCGTCTTTCTGTCGGGGCTCCCGGCCCGCTTCTATCCGGTAGCTGTCCGGGATCCTCCGCAGCTCCCGGGCAATGCCGTTCCGGTCCGCCATCTCCGCAAATTGCCCCAGCACCCTTTCGGGCAGGGCGAAAAGCGTCTCTTCGCCCTCCGCCTCCCGGCCCGGAGCGGCGGTGAGGACCAGGTTCAGCCCGCAGCTGTGCACCAAGAGCTTTTCCATGGCCTCCATCATCTGGGGAGGAAAGGAATCGAAGCCGGAGACCCAGAACAGCGTTTCCCGGATCTGCCGGGAGCGGCCTATGCCTGTCAGAAACAGCTCCGCCACGTCCTCCGTGTCCAGATAATGTCCCTGTATGGCCTCCTGATAGCGGGAATAGACCAGGCAGAGATCCGTCAGCTTCCGCTTCAGAAGGCTCCCGTCTTCCGCAGCCTCTGTGATTTCCCGCAGCTGCTCCGGCGTTACCCCGTATTGCTTCAGCTGGGAAATGAGATCGTTGGTCATATCTATGAAGGAATGGGAGCTTTCCAGGCCCCGGAAGCCCGTCAGCTGCTCCGCCGCTTCCCCCAGAAGCTTTGTCAGGAGGATATGCCGTCCGTAGCGGTCTATCCTGGGGCGGCGGCTCCCTCCCGTTTCTTCCAGGACCCGGACGGCAAGGCGGTTGGGAGAGAGGACCTCCAGATCCATCATTCCTTCCGTCTGCAGCCAGGTGAAAACGTCCCGCTCCGCCTGCAGGGTGTACTGGTCCGGCACCAAAAGCATCACCCGCTCTGCGGGAAGTCCGCCGGCGGGAGGGGCGGCGGGGCCCGGCAAAGGCCCTCCGCCGGAAGGGCCGGGCTCCCGGCCCGCTTCCTGTCCCAGAGCCTTCAGCGCTTCTCTGACGCCGTCGAAAAGAAACCTGTCTTTATCCACATTTTCTCTTCCGTAATAGATCCGCAGCATCTGACGCCTCCTTCTGCCGCCCGGAACGGGCCCCGTGCTCATTGTACTATAAATTCAGCCCCGGTTCAATCTGCTTCCAATCCGCTCTTGCACCCTGCCGTAAAATTGACTATAATAGAAAAAGAACGGCGATATTTGCCGAACAAAGGGGGGATACCTTCGGTTGAGGGGAGGCGGCAGGGTCCTGCGGATGAGAGATTTCAGCGGGTTTTGCAGAGCGGAGATCTTAAATGCCTGAGCAGCCGGAGGTAAGAAGGGGTTCAATGATGTTGGGAAAGAAAACGAGAACGGTGTTGGCGGGAGCGCTGGTATGCCTCCTGATTTTTTGCGGCGGCCTGGAAACCCAGGTGTGGGGGGCCCAGGGCCTTACCCGCATTTCGGGGACCCTGGACGGCCGGATGGCCCATCTGGTCTTTTTGGACCTGCGCCAGGGGCTTACGGCGGTCCCGGCCCTGGCGGAGAACGACGTCACCACGGACAAGGCCGTGGGCGAGATCCTCAGGGACGAATCCGCCGCCTACGGCCTGAATGTAGCCGCCGCCGTCGGCGGTCTCCCCGCCGGCACAGACGAGAACGGCTCCGTTCTTTACGCCGCAGTGCTGAAAGATGGCGTCCTGGTCAACAGCCACGGCTCGGAGCCCGTGGCCGCCATCGGCTTCGGGCCGGAGGGACAGGTCATCATCGACAAAGTGCAGATGTCCGCCCTGGTCACCTTCGGAGCGGGAAAGACCGTCATCCCCGGCACGGTGAACCAGTATGCCGAAGACCCCTCCGCCGTTATGCTGTTCACCCAGGAGATGACCCTTCCGGTGACCTGCTCTTCGGAGGCCCTTGTGGCGGTGATAGAAGACGGACAGATATCCCGGGTCCAGAGAGGCGGCGTCTTTACCGTGGCCGGCGGCGCCAGCGTGCTGGTCTACAACGAAGAAGCCGCCGAGCGGGCGGCCGCCCAGGGGGCCCTTCCAGAGGCGGGAATGGCCGCAGCCATCTCCGCCCGGATCTCTCCGCAAAAGACCGATACCCAGGCCATCTGGGATCAGGTGACCAACGTCCTTTCCGGCGGACCGGCCATCCTGCTGGAGGGGAAAAACGTGCTGGCCCAGGAAGACGAGAGCCTGGATACGGCCGAGGAAAGCCAGAAATCCTTCGCCGCCGTCATGGGAGACGGCCGGCTCCTGCTGGGGGCCTGCAACGCCTCTTATGATTCTCTGGCCGCTTACCTGATCACCCTGGGCGCAGACAGCGCCATCAGCCTTGGGCAGGGCGCATCCTCCATGCTCTACGCAGACGGGGCAGGCTATCTTCAGGTCCCCTTTTCCAGACTTTCCAACGCCCTGGTGATCCTGGACGAAAACAGCCCTCTGTCCACGGTCACCGCCACCGCCGTCCCCACCGCGTCCCCCGTTCTCATCAACGGCCTCTCCGTGCAGTTCGACGCTTATAATATCGAAGGCAACAACTACTTCAAGCTCCGGGACCTGGCCTTTGTCCTCAACTCCACAAAGGTGCGCTTCGACGTCACCTGGGACGGCCCCCGCAACTCCATCTCCCTCACCAGCGGCGTCTACTACACCCCGGTAGGAGGAGAAATGGCTTCCAAGGGTACGGAAGAAAAAACCGCCTCCCCCACCCAGTCTAAAATCTATCTGGATGGGGAAAGCGTTTCTCTCAGAGCTTATCTCATCGACGGCAACAACTATTTTATGCTCCGGGATCTGGCCCGGGCCCTGGATTTCAGCGTGGTCTGGGACGAAGAAACCCGCACGGTCCTCATAGACGCCAACAGCGGCTACACTCCCTGATTCCAGAAAAGTCTGCCGGCGCCGGGCCCGCCGGGCCGCCTTTCCTTTATTTCTTTCCGGCAGCTGCTGCCCGGAGGGCTTCCACTTTGTCGGTCTTTTCCCAGGTAAATTCCTCTTCCTCCCGGCCGAAATGGCCGTAGTTGGTGGTCTTACGGTAAATGGGGCGCCTCAGCTCCAGATCCCGGATGATGGCCGCCGGCCGCAGGTCGAAGCATTCCGTGACAATCTCCGCCAGCTTCTGATCTTCCAGAGCTCCCGTGCCGAAGGTATCCACATGGATCGCCAGAGGCCGGGCCATGCCGATGGCATAGGCCAGCTGCACCTCGCAGCGGTCCGCCAGCCCCGCCGCCACTATATTCTTGGCCGCCCAACGGGCAGCGTAAGAGGCGGAGCGGTCCACCTTGGTGGGGTCCTTCCCTGAAAAAGCCCCGCCTCCGTGACGGGCATAGCCCCCATAGGTGTCCACAATGATCTTCCGCCCTGTCAGTCCGCTGTCTCCGGCGGGGCCGCCGATCACAAAACGCCCCGTGGGATTCACATAGTATTTTGTATTTTCATCCATGAGCGCCTGGGGAATGGTGGGCCTGACCACCAGCTCCATCAGGTCCCGGGCAATCTGCTCCCGTTCCGCATGGGGGTCGTGCTGGGTAGAGATCAGCACCGTGTCCACCCGGACAGGGGTCTGTCCCTGATATTCCACCGTCACCTGGGTCTTGCCGTCGGGCCGGAGATAATCCAGCTTTCCGCTTTTGCGCACCTCTGTCAGCTGCCGGGCCAGCTTGTGTGCCAGGGAAATGGGCAGCGGCATCAGCTCCGGGGTCTCGTTGCAGGCAAAGCCGAACATCATGCCCTGGTCTCCCGCTCCCGTGGACAGGGCGTCCTGCTGCATCTCTTCTGTTTTATACTCCATGGCCTTGTCCACACCCAGGGCGATGTCCGGGGACTGCTCATGGATGCTGGTGAGCACGGCGCAGGAATTGCCGTCGAAGCCATATTCGCTTTTGTTGTATCCGATGTCGCAGACCACCTCCCGCACGATGGCGGGGATGTCTATGTAGCAGTGGGTGGTGATCTCCCCCATCACCATCACGTAGCCCGTGGCCGCCGTGGTCTCCGCCGCCACTCTCCCGTAGGGGTCCTGGGCCAGAATGGCGTCCAGGATGGCGTCCGACACCTGATCGCACAGCTTGTCCGGGTGCCCCTCCGTGACTGATTCCGAAGTGAAATAACGTTTGTTCATGTCAAAAACCTCCCTTG
>JAUNBO010000008.1:20159-22783 GCA_030527065.1 Bacillota bacterium
CTATTTTTCCTCCAGGGAGCCCTCCACCTGGGCCATCCTGCCCTTGGCCAGGGATTCCGGCACGTAGATCTGTCCGCACTCCGGACAGCGCAGGAGCTGGTGGCGGAACACATGGCCCAGATAGCTGAAATGGGTCTCCGCCGGCTTCATTTCCACCTGGCATTTAGAGCAGATCAGGGTCTGTTTTTCTTCCATTCCACACCGCCTCCATATCTATTTTCATCCTGTGGGTGTAAGCGTTGATCAGCTCATAGCCTTCCTCCAGGGGAACGTACTCCGCCCAGCAGGTCATGTTGCCGATCTGCTTGTATCCCGTATAATGGCCTGTTTCCGGGTCATATATCCTGCGGTTCTTTTCCTCGCAGAACTTTATCACCTGGCAGATCTCATCTTCCAGAACATGCTCTTTGTCCAGCTTCTTCTGCAGCTCCGGCGAAATCTTCAGCAAGAGTCCGCAGGGCTCCGGTTTTCTTTCCATTTTTTCCCCCCAGAATTCCCGCAAAAGGGCTTCCTTCAGGTCCACCCGGTTCCGGCGCCGCTCCGTAATGGTGGGAGGCCGGCTCCCCGTATCGTTCACATCGAAGAACAGATCCAAAAGGTGGACGGTGGGTTTTCCCGCTTCCAGAAAGATGTCCCGGCAATTGACGCAATAGGCCAGATAGGGCTGCTCCCCTTCCTGAATGCGCTTCTGCACCACGGTCTCGGCATATCTGGCGTTGGCGATGGAGGGCTGCCCGCCCCAGCTGCAGCAGCGGGGGTGCTCCTTTCTGTCCGGCAATTCCCGCAGCTCATATCCGGCCCCGGCAGCCAGCCTCCGCACCGTATCCTGCAGCGCCGGCTCCTCCCGGCTGGCGCAGGGATCGAAGACCTCGTATCCGGCGCCCTCTCCTTTTCTGGCCGCCTCCAGTCCCCATTCTTCCATGAGGGAATACAGGAACACCGAAGGAATGTCCGGCAGATGTTTTCGGAACATCTTTCCGCAGGTGGGACAGGCCAAAATGAAGACGGGCTTCCCGAAGGCTTCCCAGGTCTCCCGTATCTTTTCCACCGACGCCCTGTGCTTTTCCTCATCTCCCGCCCATTCTGCAGGAGCGCCGCAGCAGCCGGTCAGGATGGCCGTATCCGGCTGCTTCTCCAGAAGCCAGCGGTAAGGCTTTAAAACATATTGCGGGTCCGCCGCTCCCAGCTGGCAGCCGGGGAAAAAGACGTAACGGCTCTTCTCTGCGCCCCGGGGCGTCCGGGCCACGCAGGCATATTCTCCGTCGGCAAACGCCATGTCCCTCAGCCAGAAATCATTGAAGACCCACGCCATCTTCCCCTGGCGGTGCATGCTTTTCCGGGCTTCCAGCAAATAGCCGCCCAAGTCTATCTCCTTGGGGCAGGTGACCTTGCACAGGCCGCACTGGCTGCAGGTGCTGATGAGTTTTTTGGCGGGGGTGGCCTTCAGGTCTGCTTCTCCGGGGGCTATGGTGGCAAAGACCTCGTCCCGGACCCTCATGGGCCACTTTTTATAGAAGGACAGGAGATCGCAATAGACCTGACAGGCGTCGCACTGGCACTCCACACAGCGCAGCGCCTCCGCTTTTGCTTCCTCTTTGGTGAAGCGGCCTTCCTGAGAAGGCTCCGGTGCGGCCGCGTCCTCCGCCCCCAGAAGCCGGCGGGGGCCCAGCACCATCTTAGTCGCCTCCCGTTCCAGAGGGTACTGGAGGTTTTTGACCATGGCGAACACGTCCATGACGGTGGCGGTGTTCAGGCCGTCGGCAATGGCCTCTATGGCGCCTTTCCCCACAAGAGAGCCTCCCGCAAAAAAGGCCGTATCCTCCCGCCGGCAGCGGTGGTCCTTTTCCCCGAGCAGGCCCAGGTCCCGGCCGCCCTCTCCCGTAGCCACGTAGACGGCGGTATAGCCTTCCGCCATCAGCTCTTCCGGGGTCTTTATCTCCGTATTCAGCCGCAGGGTGTATTTCTCCTGGCCGAACTGGCTCTCAATGTCCTCCAAAAAGACCTCCGGCGGCAGCAGCTCCCACAGATGCCCTCCTATCCGCCCGGACTTCTCATAGATGGTGACGTCATATTTTTTCATGCACAGGCGCAGTGCGCAGGCCAGGCCGCTGGGGCCGGCGCCTATGACGGCGCACTTCTTGTTCTTGGCCGGTACGTTGTAGCTTGTGGATTTCTGGTTTGCGGCATGGTCCAGACAGGCCCGCTCCAAAAGGGGCAGCCTTACAGGCAGGTTTTTTTCTCCCACGGGGCAGGCCTCCTGGCAGGGGGCGGGGCAAAGAGCCGCCACTATGCCGGGGAAGCCGCAGGCATTGCGGAACACCTTGAAGGCGGCGTCAAAGCCGCCCCGGCGGAGCTTCTCTATAAAGTCCTTCACATCCACATGGAAGGGGCAGGCCGACATGCAAAACGGGATCTCCCTCTCCACGCAGGTTTTGAACTGTTTCAAATACTGGTCCATCTTCCACACCTCTGGGCCTCTGCACTTTTACTATATCTGCGGCAAAGGCTCTTCAAGGATAGTATAACATATGCAAGCGGAAATAACAGCCGGGCCGTGACAAAAATCACAGCCCGGCGTCTCATCTTTTTCTGGTTTTGCTTCCACTCTTTGCCTCAGCCCTTTT
>JAUNBO010000009.1:0-8116 GCA_030527065.1 Bacillota bacterium
TTTCAGAGTAAATGCAATGCCTTCCCTTCTGTTGCATTTACTTTGAGAATTTACGACTGAATTTCAAAAGGGGCCCCGCTGCAGGGAAGCGGCGCCGGCCCTCAGCCCTTCCCGGGGCCGGCGGCCCCGCCGCCCATGGGCTCCTGCTTCACCTTTTTGTCCACCACATGACGGCCCGCCAGCTCGTCTATAATGTCTTCCAGCCCGATGCCCCGCTCCACCATCAGCACCAGCACATGATAAAACAGGTCTGCGATCTCGTAGACCGTCTCCCTGTTATCGTCGTTCATGGAAGCGATGACCACCTCTGTGGATTCCTCCCCGATTTTCTTCAGGATCTTCTGCTCCCCTTTTTCGAAAAGATAGGACGTGTAGGAGCCCTCCCTGGGGGCCGCCTTCCGCTCCCGGAGCATTTCATACAGGCCGTCCACGGAAAAAGGCCTTGCAGCGTCATTGCTGAAAAGCGGGTTCTCAAAGCAGGAATCCGTCCCCAGATGACAGGCGGGGCCGTCCTTTTTCACCTCCACCACCAGGGCGTCCAGATCGCAGTCCGCCTTGATGGACACGATGTGCTGACAGTTGCCGGAGGTCTCCCCCTTTCTCCACAGCTCCTGCCGGCTGCGGCTGTAAAAGCAGGTCCGCCCTTCCGCCATGCTGATGGCCAGACTTTCCGCATTCATATATGCCAGGGTCAGCACCTTCTTTGTATAATAATCCTGCACGATGGCCGGAATCAATCCGTTTTCGTCAAATTTCAGCTTATCCCTCATGGTTCCTCCCTCATTCTCTCTCATTTCAATTCCCCGCCGGAGCCTACCGCCGGCCCGGCCGCCGCATGGGGACCCCGGCCTCCGCCAGATAGTCCTTCAGATCGCCTATGGCCACTTCCCCGTAATGGAAGATAGAAGCCGCCAGCCCTGCGTCCACCCCCGGATGCTTGAAAAGCTCCGCGAAGTGGGCCATGTTTCCGGCGCCGCCGGAGGCGATGATGGGAATGCTCACCCGGGCGGCCACTGCATCCAGCATTTCCAGGTCAAAGCCGTCCTTGACGCCGTCGGTGTCTATGCTGTTCACCACCAGTTCCCCGGCGCCCCGGTCCTGGCCCTCCGCAGCCCAGTCCAGGGCGTCCATCCCCGTATCCTCCCGGCCGCCCCTGGAAAATACATGAAAGCGCCCGTTCACCCGTTTCACGTCCATGGAAAGGACCACGCACTGGTTCCCGTAGCGCCGGGCCGCCTGATCGATGAGCCCGGGCGTCCTGATGGCCCCGGAATTGACGCTCACCTTGTCTGCGCCGCATTTCAGCACCCGGTCAAAATCCTCCAGGCTGTTGATGCCGCCGCCCACCGTCAGGGGAATGAAAATCTGCCGGGCCACGTCCCGCAATACGTCCGTAAACAACCCCCGGCCTTCCACAGTAGCCGTGATATCGTAGAACACCAGCTCGTCGGCCCCGGCTTCGTTGTAAAGCCTGGCCAGCTCCACCGGGTCCGCCACGTCCTGTATCCCCAAAAAATTTCTTCCTTTTACTACCCTGCCGTCCCGCACGTCCAGGCAGGGGATGATGCGTTTGCTTATCATTTCCGCTCTTCTTCTCCTTCCCCGCCGCCGGGGCTTCCCATCCCCCCTGGCCGGGCCAGGGCGATGGCCTTTTCCAGCTCCAGCGTTCCCGTATAAAGGGCCTTTCCCAGAATGGTCCCGTAGAGCCCCAGGTCCCGCAGGGCCTCTATTTCTTCATAAGAGGACACGCCGCCGGAGGCCACCACATTCAGCCCCTTCACCTGGCTCAGCACCCGGTAGACCTCCAGATTGGTCCCCTGCATGGCGCCGTCCCGGGAAATGTCCGTGTAAATGACGGTCTCCACCCCGGCCTCCGCCAGCCGGCGGCAGAATTCCACTCCCTGCAGGGCTGTGAGTTCCTTCCAGCCCCGAATGGCTACAAAGCCGTCTTTGGCGTCTACGCCCACGGCGATGGCGGGTCCGTATTTCGCCGCCATTTTCTCCGCAAAGGCGAAGTTCTCCGCCGCCACCGTGCCCAAAATGACCCGGTCCACCCCCAGCTCCAGATAGGAAGCAATGCGTTCCTCCGTCCGGACGCCGCCGCCCACCTGAATAAACAGCCCGCCGGCAGCGGCCACGGCAGCCACGCTGTCCCGGTTGGCCGTGGTGCCGTCTCTGGCCCCGTCCAGGTCCACCATGTGGAGAAAAGAAGCACCCCTGGCCCGGAAGGCCGCCGCCATATCCACAGGGCTGTCCCCGTAGACCTCCATGCGGTCGTAATCTCCCTGGGTCAGGCGGACCACCCGCCCTTCTCTCAGGTCTATGGCCGGAAAAATATTCATGGCCCCTCCTATAATTCTGAAAAGGCCCGCAGGATGGATAGTCCCACGGTCCCGCTCTTCTCCGGATGAAATTGTGTGCCGTACACGTTATCCCGGCCCACGGCTCCCGTCACCTCCACTCCGTACATGGAGGCGACAAGGGTGTCCCTCCCGCAGTTCTTCGCATAGTAAGAGTGGACGTAATAAACATGATCTCCCTCTTCCACATATTTGAAGAGAGGCTCTTTCTTCCTTATGCGCAGGCTGTTCCAGCCGATATGGGGCACCTTCAGCCCTGCCGCCGGGTCCAGGTCCGCTTCCAGGGGGCATATCTCTCCGGGGATCAGGCCCAGACCCCGGTGCTCCCCGTATTCATAGCTCTTTTCCAGAAGCAGCTGCATCCCCAGGCAAATGCCCAGCAGGGGCTTCCCCCGCTCCGCTTCCCGGCAGACCAGCTCCCCCAGCCCCGAGGCCCGCAGCTTTTCCGCCGCATCGCCGAAAGCTCCCACGCCGGGGAGAATGATGCGCTCCGCCTGCCGCAAGGTCTCCGGGTCGGCGGTGATCTGATTGGGCAGGCCCAGAAAACTCAGGGAGCCAGCCAGAGAAAACAGGTTTCCCACACCGTAATCTACTATGGCTATCATATCAGCGTCCCCTTTGTGGATGGAATCCGATCCGCCTTCTGCGGGTCTATGGCGCAGGCGGCCTTCAAGGCCCGGCCCAGAGCCTTGAAAACGGCCTCTATGATGTGATGGGTGTTCTCCCCCGCCAGCTGCCGCAGGTGCAGAGTCAGGCCCAGGCTCCGGCAGAAGGCCAGCAGAAATTCCTTTGTCAGCTCTGTGTCGAAGTCCCCCAGGCGAGCGGCTGGCAAAGTGACGTCGAAGCTGAGGTGGGCCCTGCCGGAAAGGTCCAGAGCGCAGAGGACCAGGGCCTCATCCATGGGCAGAAGGAAGCTCCCGTAACGGCAGATCCCCCGCCGCTCTTCCAGAGCCTCGGAAAAAGCCTTCCCCAGGGCGATCCCTATGTCCTCCACGCTGTGGTGCCCGTCCACCCGCAGGTCCCCCCTGCACTGCACTCCCAGGTCGAAGCCGCCGTGGGAAGCGAACAGAGTGAGCATGTGGTCCAGAAAACCAATGCCCGTTCTGATTTCCGCATTGCCCTCTCCCTCTATGATCAGGATCACGCCTACGGCTGTCTCCCCTGTGCTTCGTTTTATGGATGCCTCTCGTCTCATCGTTCCTCCTCCAATATCTGTTCCAGCGCAGCTGTGAGGGCCGTCATCTGTTCCGGCGTCCCCACGCTTATCCGCAGATAGTCCTGTAATTTTGCTCCGCCGAAGTGGCGCACCAGCACGCCTCTTTCCCGGAGCTTTTCATAAAGCCTCCGGCCCGGGACTCCCGGATGCCGCACAAAAAGGAAATTGGCGGCAGAGGGCGTTCCTTCAAAGCCCAGCCGGGAAAGGGCTTCCATGGTTTCCTCCCGGATGGCCTGTATCTGCCGGCAACGGTCCCTGTAGTATTCTCCTTCCTCCAGAGCCGCCAGCCCCGCCGCCATGGAAAAGCGGTTGACGCTGTAGGGGTTGAAGGAGAACTTCATGGTGTTCAGATCCTGTATCAGCTCCCGGTTTCCTATGGCATAGCCCAGCCTGGCCCCCGCCAGGCCCCGGGATTTGGAGAAGGTCTGGACCACCAGAAGGTTATCGTATCGGGCCGTCAGCGGCACTGAGGAGCTCGCCCCGAAGTCCACATAAGCCTCGTCCGCCACCACCGGACAACCGGGGTTGCTCTGCAGCAGCCTCTCTATCGCCTCCGACGGGAGTGCAAGACCCGTGGGCGCATTGGGATTGGCTATGAATACCGTCCGCCCGCAGCCGGCGTAGGGCTCCAGGTCTATGGACCAGTCCGGCCTCAACGGGACCCGGAGTGCGTCTATCCCCAGCAGGGCCGCATAGACAGGATAAAAGCCGTAGCTGACCTCCGGAAAAGCCACGCCCCGGTCCTTTCCGCAAAATGCCATGAAGGCAAAGGCCAGGACCTCATCAGAGCCGTTTCCCAGAAAGACCTCTTCCGAAGCCACGCCGTAATGGGCCGCCAGGGCTCTTATCAGGGTCCCTGCTTCCGGGTCCGGGTACAGAGCCGGGGTTTCCTCTTCCAGAGCCGCCAGCGCCCTCCGGACGCCGGGGGCGGGAGGAAAGGGAAACTCGTTGGTGTTCAGTTTGATATAGCCTCCGGCCGGCTGTTCTCCCGGAACATAGGGCTCCAGTTCCCGAAAGCGGCTGTCTAAAAATCTGCTCATGGCGTTTCCTCATGGCCGGCGGACAAAACGCCGGCTCTGCTCCGGACCTTTGCGCCAGCCCTCGCCGGACCCTGCGCCGAATCCCGCTCCGGGCCCTGCGCCGGGCCGGCTTCCTCATTTATCCTCTTCAAAGCGGATGCGGATGGATCTGGCATGGCCTGCCAGCCCCTCTCTTTCCGCAAAATCCGCCACCCGGTCGCAGGCGGCCTTCAAGGCCTCTCTGCTATAGTAAATATAGGAAGATTTTTTCACAAAATCGTCTACGCACAAGGGGGAGGAGAAGCGGGCGGTGCCTCCCGTGGGCAAAGTGTGGTTGGTTCCCGCAAAGTAATCTCCCAGGACCTCCGGCACATTCCGGCCCAGGAACACGGAACCCGCATTCTTTACCTTCTCCATCAGGGCAAAGGGCTCCTCCACACAGAGCTCCAGGTGCTCCGGCGCTATCTCATCGGCAATGGCCGCCGCCTGGTCCAGATCCTCCACAATGATGATGCGGCCGTTGCTCTCTATGGAACGGCGGGCGATCTCACAGCGCTCCAGCTCCGGAAGCTGCTTTTCCAGCTCCGCCTGGACCGCCTTCCCCAGTTCCGGGCTGTCGGTGACCAATACCGCCGCCGACATGGGATCGTGTTCCGCCTGAGAAAGCATATCCGCCGCCACAAACGCAGGCTCGCAGTCCTTGTCGGCAATGATGAGGATCTCGCTGGGCCCCGCTATCATGTCTATGTCCACCTGGCCATAGACCCGCCGCTTGGCCACCGCCACATAAATGTTGCCGGGCCCCACTATCTTGTCCACCCGGGGCACGCTCTCCGTTCCGTAAGCCAGGGCCGCTATGGCCTGGGCGCCTCCGCACTTCACCACCTTATCCACTCCCGCCACATAGGCGGCGGCCAGAATGTCGTCGGGGACAGAACCGTCCGGCGCCGGGGGGGTGGCCATTATGATCTCGCCCACTCCCGCCAGCCTGGCCGGCACCACGTTCATCAGCAGGGTGGAAGGATAGCGGGCTGTACCGCCGGGAACGTACACCCCTACCTTTTCCAGGGGGATCACCCGCTGTCCCAGCAGGATGCCGGGGTTTTTCTCCACTACATAGCCCTCCCGGAGCTGGCGGCGGTGATATTCGGCAATGTTCTCCCGGGCCTCCTTCAGGGTCTCCGCAAAATAGGGGTCTATGCGCTTCCAGGCCGCTTCCAGCTCCTCCCGGCTCACCACCAGCTCCGTCAGTTCCGCTTTATCGAAGCTTCTGGCGTATTCCAGCAAAGCCTGGTCTCCCTGGCGCTGCACCTGCAGGATGATGCCGTCCACCATGGTTTCCAGCCCGCTGTCCTGCTGCATCCGCCGGCTGATGATGTTCTCCGGCGTCACTTCTTTCCCTTGGAAAAGCTTTATCATTTCTTTGTCACCTCCGTGAGTTTTCCTACTATTTCGTCCATGCGCTCCTTTTTGAATTTGTAACCGGATTTGTTGGCGATGAGCCTGGCGCTGACCGGCAGGATATCCGTCAGGATGCGCAGATGGTTTTCCCGTAACGTGCCGCCGGTCTCCGTGATGTCCACGATGACGTCGGAAAGTCCCAGTATGGGGGCCAGCTCTATGGAGCCGTGAAGCTTTATGACCTCTATTTCCCGGTTCCGGGAGGCGTAGTAATCTCTGGCGGTGTTCACATACTTGGTGGCCACCCGCAGCGCCCGGTCCATATCCTCCACGTAACCTTCCGGTGCGGCCACCACGATGCGGCAGAGGCCTATGCCCAGGTCCAGAAGCTCGTACACGTCCGGTCTGCTTTCCAGCAGGCAGTCCCGGCCCGCCACTCCCAGGTCCGCAGCGCCCCGTTCCACATAGATGGCCACGTCCGAGGGCTTCACCAGCAGGTACCGGACGCCCTTTTCCTTCTCTTCAAATACCAGCTTCCGGTTATCCTCTTCCAGGCCCGGGCAGGGATAGCCGATCTCCGCAAAAAGCCGGTACACCTGGTCTCCCAGTCTTCCTTTGGGCAGAGCTATGTTAAGCATTGTTCTCTTCCTCCTTCATGGCTCCGTCTTCAAAGAAGCAGCGCTTCCGGTAACGCAGCTCCGCCGGCTCCGTCACGTCCACAAAGACCTTCTCGCCCCTGTCTGTCATGGCTTTCACCGCTGCGGCCAGGGCCTCCGGCGGCGTTTCCCTTGAATAGAGGATGAGGGCGTCCACATCATACCGGGGCTGGTTCGGGTAATAGCGGTTCAGCTGATCCAGGTAAAGGGCGAAGCCGATGGCCCCGGCCTTTTTCCCGAAACGGCTCATAAGGTTATCGTAGCGCCCTCCCGCCAGCACCGGCTGGGGGATCCGCTCCACAAAGCCCTGGAAGATGAGCCCGCTGTAATAGCTGATGTCGTTGACGATGGAAAAGTCCGCCTGGAGCCGGTCTGTAAGCCCCTCCGCTTCCATCACGCGGTAAAGGCCCTCCAGCTCCGTCAGGGCGTTGTCCATGGCGTCGTTGACCACGATGGTCCGGGCCTTTTGCAGCGCCTGGGGTACGGTGCCTTCGATCTCCGCCAGACGCAGCAGCTTTTCCCGGTAAAACTCCGATATGCCCAGCTCCGCCGCCACATCCATGAGCTCGTGACGGTTTTTGGTTTTCAGCCGGGCCAGCAGGGCGTCTCTCCCTTTCTTTTCTATGGAAAGGCTGTCCATCAGGCCTCCGATAAAGCCCATGTGGGAAATCTCCGTCACATAGTTGGCGTCCGCCGCCTCCAGGCTCCGCACCGCCAGCCCCAGCACCTCCGCCATGGCGTAGAGGTCCATGTCTCCCAGCAGCTCCACGCCCATCTGGCTGATTTCCTGATAGCCCCGGGCCTGCTTGGAGAAGCGGTACACGTTTTCTATGTAGTAGAGCCGCTCCCGGCCCCGGCCGTCCCCCCGGGCATTTTTCCCTATGGACAGGGTAACGTCTGGCTTCAGGGCCAGCAGCTTGCCGTTCATATCGTTGAAGGTGATCACCTGGGGGTCGCTGAGAAAGCTCTTGTTCTCTGAATAGAGCTCGTATTCCTCAAAGCGGCTCATGCGGTATTTGCGGTAGCCGTAGCGCTCGTACAGGGCCCGCAGCTCCAGGGTAAGCTGCTCATCCTTCTTCAATTCCAATGTGTTCGATTCCTGTCCCAATGGTTCTGACTCCTTTGTGTAAATTGTGCGCCGGCGCATATTCATAAATTGTACGCCGGTAGCGGCCGCCGGTTTATGCGTCGGGCAGGCTTTTCGCCCCCTCGGGCTTGCCGCTCATGAAATGCAGTATACACTATTTTCGCGCGGTGGTCAACCACCGCACTAAAGTTTTTGAAAAAACAGAACAACATCCCTTTTCCCTGGGGAGTAAACAGAAAAGGCGGCTGCCCGACGAAAAAAGCGGGGACAGGCGGAAAAACATGACCGGCCGTGAGTGAAACGGGAACGGCATGGGCAAGCTAAGGGAAAAGAGCAACGGAAAGAAGGTTACTATTCATAGGGCGCCAGGGGGGCGG
>JAUNBO010000009.1:8216-18987 GCA_030527065.1 Bacillota bacterium
CCCCCGAGCCCCGGAAGGGCTCCACGGTGGCGGCGCCCTCTCCGCTGATGCCTTCCCTCTTCAGGACCTTTCCTATGGTCATGAAAAAGATGCGGCAGTCCAACAGGAAAGAAATGTGCTCCACATACCAGAGGTCCAGCCGGAATTTCTCCTCCCAGGAGCAGGCGTTCCGGCCGTTCACCTGGGCCCAGCCCGTAAGCCCGGGCCTTACCCTGTGGCGGCGGCGCTGCTCCTCATTATAAAGAGGAAGATACTCCGGCAGCAGAGGCCGGGGGCCCACTATGCTCATGTCTCCCCGGAGGATGTTCCAGAGCTCCGGCAGCTCATCCAGGCTGGTGGCCCGGAGAAGGCGCCCGAACCGGGTCAGCCGTTCTTCGTCCGGCAGCAGATTTCCTTCCCCGTCTCTGGCCTCCGTCATGCTGCGGAATTTATAGAGCAGAAAGATTTTTTCATTGAGCCCGGGCCGCCTTTGGCGAAAGACCACCGGCGCCCCCAGCTTCGCCCGTATCAGCAGGGCCAGCAGCAGCAGCAGAGGCGAGAGAATTACCAGAGCCGCCAGGGACAGCAGGATATCCAGCCCCCGCTTCACAAAAATATCGTAGATCCCCCTATCCATGCCACAGGCTCCTTATGATGCCGCAGACCCGTTCCAGATCCGATTCCGTCATCTTGGTATCGCTGGGGAGGCAAAGGCCCCGCTCAAACAACGCCTGGGCCGTGCCGCCGTTGTCCACGTACCCGCAGCCGGCAAAAAAGGGCTGCAGATGCAGGGGCTTCCAGATGGGGCGGCTCTCGATGTTCTCCCCTTCCAGGGCGTCCATCACCTGCGCCGGCTCCGGCGCGGCCTTTCCGGAAAGCCGTATGCAGGAAAGCCAGAAATTGGATCTCTGACAGCCGTAGACGGGCATCATTTCCAGCCCCGGCAGGTCTCCCAAGGCCCGGAAATAATATTCGTAGATAAATCGCTTTTGAACGATGCGTTCCTCCAGCACCTTCAGCTGCCCCCGCCCTATGCCGGCGGCCACGTTGCTCATCCGGTAATTGTAGCCTAGCTCGCTGTGCTGGTAGTGACGGGCCGGGTCCCGGCTCTGGGTGGCCCAGAAGCGGATCTTCGCCAGCCTTTCTTCCCCGTCCGGGCGGTTGCATACCAGTGCTCCTCCGCCGCCGGTGGTGATGATCTTGTTGCCGTTGAAGCTGAAGACGCCGTAATCCCCTATGGTTCCCGTGAACTTTCCCGCAAGCGAACCGGCTCCGGCGCCCTCTTTCCGCCTCTGCTCCCCATGGTCCCCCGGGCTCCCGGGCTCCGGCAGCGCCGTGTATCTCGTCCCCAGGCTCTCCGCCGCATCTTCAATGAGAGCGGCTCCCCGCTCCCGGCACAGGGCTGCGATGGGCTCCAGCTCCGCCGCCAGGCCGTAGAGATGGGTCAGCACCACCGCTTTGGCCCGGGGATACGCCGCAAAGGCCCGCTCCAGCGCCGCCGGCGACATGTTCCAGGTATCCGGACAACTGTCTATAAACACGGGGCTGGCCCCCAGATACACGATGGGATTGGCCGAGGCCGCAAAGGTATGGGTGGAACAGAGCACCACATCTCCGGGGCCCACTCCGGCCCCCTTCAGCGCCAGATGCAGGGCCGCCGTGCCGGAGCTCAGAGCCGCCGCCCCGGGAACGCCCAGATAGGCGGCCAGCTCTTTTTCGAAGCCGTCCACATTGGGTCCCAGCGGCGCTATCCAGTTAGTATCGAAGGCCTCCTGCACATAGGCTTTCTCATAGCCCTGAGCGCTCATGTGAGGGGAGGACAGGAAGATCCGGGGCCTGCGGGCCGCCGGGGCCCCGTCTTTTTCCGGCAGCGCTCCGCCGCCGCCTCCCCCCGGGCACGCTCTTTTACACCTTTCCTTTTCCACGGCTCACTTTCTCCTTTTCAATATTTGACGGACAAAGGTCAATTCCTCTATTTGCAACAATTTCAACAATCCCAGATAGACCAGGCCCGCCAGGGCCACCACCGCCATCAGAGCCACCGCCCGGGGCATCCATATGGTGGCCTGAATGAGCCGGAAGACCCCGTAGGAGCAGGCCACCGCCGCCACCGCCGCCCCTGTGATCTTCCCGATCTTGACCATGGAACCTACAATGACCACCTCCGGATATTTTTTTCTTATTCCATAGTACAGCAGCAAAGAATTGCACAGGGCCGCCAGGCTGGTGGCCAGGGCCAGGCCGCAGTGAGCCATGCTCCGAATCAGAAGCAGGTTCAGCGCCACATTGATCACCACGCCTGCGGCGCCGTAAATCACCGGCGTCTTCATGTTATGCCTGGAATAATAGGTCTGGACAAAGAGGCCGTTCAGAGCGGCGGGCAGCATGCCTATGGCATAGAAGAACAGGGCCTGCCCCGTCATATCGGTGGCGCTGAGATCGAAGGCCCCCCTCTCATACACTGCCTGGACGATCTCCTGGCTGTAAAGCAGAAGTCCCAGGGTGGAAGGGACCAGAATGATATACAGCAGATGGAAGCCCGTGTTCACCATATCGCCGAAACGGCCCTCTTCCCGGAGAGAATAGGCCTGAGTCATTTTGGGATAGATGATGGTGGTGATAATGGTAGTAGTGAGGCCCGTCACCAGGCCCATGATCAGATGGCCGTAATTCAGTGCGGAGACGCTGCCCTCAGGCAGCCCGGAGGCCAGCATCCGGTCCACAAAAAGGTTGATCTGCCCGATGTAGCTTCCTATGAACACCGGCAGGGACAGGGCGAAGACCTTCTTCACCGTCTCTCCGAAGGCAAACACAGGCCGGTAGCGCATCCCGTATTTCCGGGACCAGCCGCTTACGATGAGCAGGCGGATGGCATAGCCCAGCAAGCTGCCGAAAATCAGGTAGTAATGACTGGTAAAGTAGCTGATCAGGATAACGGCTATCACAGCCGCATTCTGCACATAGCCCGTGACCACCTGAAGCAGAAAAACGCCTTTATACTGTAAAAATGCATCCAGCAGGCTTGCGGTGGACGTGAAGAGCACCCACGAAAAACTCACCTTCACATAAAATGAGGTGAGGGCCGCCGTTTCTCCGGTGAAGCCCCGGGCAAAGATGCTCACGATCTGATCGGAAAGCAGCAGTCCCGTGAGGGAAGACACCAAAGAGACCAGGATCAGCAGGTTCATCACCTGATTGGTGAAGAGAAGGCCCTCCTCCCGGCTTTTGGTTTCCGTGAGCTTGGAGAACAGGGGCATATAAGCCACGGCCACGGCTCCGAAGATGCCTCCGAAGATCATGCCGGGGATGTTGTTCGCCATCACATAGGCGTCGGTGATATAGCTGGCGCCGAAGCAGGCGGCCATAATCATTTCCCGGATGAAGCCCAGGAGCTTGGAGCCCAGGGTGAGGACAGCCATGAGCATGGCCGTCTGGGCAGCCGTCCGCATTCCTTTCCGGGAGCTTTCTGTTGTGTTCAAATCCACCATGCTTAAAGGATACCTCTTTTTGCATGAGAAAGCAAGAGTAACAGCCCTTCTGAAACCGGCGGGGATTCCACCCGGTTACTTTTCACGGGAGCCAGGGGGGCGGCCCGCCGGACCGGCGCCCTATGAATAGCAACCCGGCAGGTTCCCGTCTGAAAGGCCCAGGGGCTCTATGGAACGCCGGAGGATGCCTTTCATGTGGGCGATGGCGGTGCCGTAATTGGTAAAAGCCACGCCGGCGTCCACAGCGCACTTCATCCGGTACCGCATCTCTCTCTCATTGACCATGCAGCCGCCGCAGTGGAGGACCAACTTATATGGAGAAAGGTCCTCCGGGAATTCTGTTCCTGAAGACGTTGCGAAGCAGAGCTCCTTTCCGGTATGGGCCCTGATCCATTTGGGAAGCTTCACCGTACCGATGTCCTCACACTGCCGGTGATGGGTACAGCCCTCCGAGATCAGCACCCGGTCCCCGTCCTCCAGACGGTCCAGAGCGTACACACCTTTCACCGCCGTTTCCAGGAATCCCTTGTACCTGGCCATCAGAATAGAAAAGGAAGTGAGAGGGACGTCCTCCGGCGTATCCCGCGCCACGGCTTCAAAGACCTGGCTGTCGGTGATGACCAGCCGGGGCTTCTTCGCCAGGTCCTTCAGGGCCTGGGCCAAAGTATTTTCCCTGGTCACCAGGGCCGTGGCCCCGGCCTCCAGCACATCCCTTATCATCTGCTGCTGGGGGAGGATCAGCCGCCCTTTGGGAGCGGCGCTGTCTATGGGCACCACCAGCACCGTCAGATCTCCCGGCAGGAGCAGGTCTCCCACCAGCCTCCGCTCCGGGCCCCCGGAAGGGACCAGCCGGGCGATCCTCTCCTTCAATTCAAAAATGCCAGTCCCCTCTGTGGCGCTGACGGAAATCTCCTTCTCCCCTCTTTCCGGCCCCTCCCTCAGCAGGTCCTGTTTGTTGTAAATAATAAGGTAGGGAAGTTCCTTGTCCTGAAAGAGATTTACCAGCTCCCGGTCTCCTTCTTTCATTCCCTCGGCGGCGTCCACCACCAGCAAAGCAATGTCCGTCTTGTTGAGGACCTGCTTCGTTTTGGCTATGCGCAGCCGGCCCAGAGCCCCTTCATCGTCTATGCCCGGCGTATCTATGATGACCACAGGCCCCAGGGGCAAAAGCTCCATGGCCTTATAGACCGGGTCCGTAGTGGTCCCTTTTATCTCCGATACGATGGCCAGTTCCTGGCCTGTCACGGCGTTCACCACGCTGGACTTCCCGGCGTTCCGCCTGCCGAAAAAGCCGATGTGCACTCTGTTGGCCAGCGGCGTTTCATTCATCGTCATGACCCTTCCCCCCTTAAAAGCGGAAATCCCGCCGTCCCTCTTCAATGGCCGCCAGATGCTCCCGGGCCAGCCTGCGGACCTTCTCGTGGCCTACGTTTTCCAGTTCTGCGGCAATGAGCGCCTCCCCCACTTTCCGGGTGTCGGGAGCTGCGTAGTCCATCAGGTACTCCTTCAGGGTGATGAGGGCGTTGGGCTGGCAGCAGTTCTGTATCTGCCCGGTCTTGCACAGGGACATGAACCGGTCCCCGGTGCGCCCTTCCCGGTAGCAGGCGGTGCAGAAGGAAGGAATGTGGCCGGCCTCCATCAGCCAGCGTATCACCTCGTCCAGGCTTCTCTGGTCGGAGACGTTGAATTGCTCCGTATCCGTGGGCCGCTGCTCCTCCGTGTAGCCGCCTACGGTGGTCCGGGAAGCGCCGCTGATCTGGGAGACCCCCAGGCGCAGGACCTTTTCCCGCACCGCCTGACTCTCCCGGGTGGAAATGATCATTCCTGTATAAGGCACCGCAATGCGTATCAGGGCACAGAGCCTGGCAAAGGTCTCGTCACTGATGCCGTTGTCGAAGGCAGCCGGGTCTATGCCGTCGGCAGGCTTCACCCGGGGGACGCTTATGGTATGGGGCCCCACTCCGAAAGCCGCCTCCAGGTGCTCCGCATGCATCAGCAGGCCGCAGAGCTCGTATTTGTAAAGCTCCAGGCCGAACAGGACCCCCAGCCCCACGTCGTCCACGCCTCCCTGCATAGCCCTGTCATGGGCTTCGGTGTGATAGGCGTAATTGCTTTTTGGCCCTGTGGGGTGAAGCCGCCGGTAGCTTTCCTTATGATAGGTCTCCTGGAAAAGAATATAGGTGCCTATGCCCGCTTCCTTCAATTTTCTGTAATTCTCCACTGTGGTGGCGGCGATGTTCACGTTCACCCGGCGGATGGCCCCGTTTTTATGCTTGATGGAGTAGATGGTGTCTATGCTTTCCAGAATGTACTCTATGGGGTTGTGGACCGGGTCCTCTCCCGCCTCTATGGCCAGCCGTTTGTGCCCCGTGTCCTGAAGGGCCGTCACCTCGGCCCGGATCTCCTCCTGGGTGAGCTTTTTCCGGGGGATGTGTCTGTTGCAGCTGTGATAGGGGCAGTAGAGGCAGCCGTTGATGCAGTAGTTGGAAAGATAGAGGGGGGCGAAGATGACTATGCGCTTCCCGTAGAATTGGAGCTTTATCTCCTCCGCCAGAGCGTACATGCGCTCCAGGACCTCCGGGTCCTCGCAGGCCAGAAGCACGGAGGCCTCCCGGTGGGAAAGGCCGGCGCAGGATATGCCCTGCTCCGTTTTTTTCGGAGCGGCTTTCTGCAAAAGGCTCTCTATGAGCTCTTTGTCGTCCTTGTGGGCCTCGGCGTAGGCCAGGCTTTCCAGAATCTCCTGATGGTCTATGAATTCTTCGGCGATAAGTGATTTGGGATCGTACATGATGGTTCTCCTTTCTTGCGGGTCAGAAACACTTCCCCGTCAGCACCGCTCCGCCGGCTGAAGGTTCGATTGGCGAAGCAATATAAAAAGCTATCTGATACGGCTCATGGTTTCCGATGGTCCCCTCTGGAAACCACAGCCTGATATCCTGTTTTCTCCAGGCGGCGGGCCAGCTCTTCCAGCCCCCCGGCCTCTTCCGCTCCCGTGTTCAGCTTGTTGTCGTAGAGCATATAGTTTTCCCGGGCCTCCGGCGGCGACAGGTTGGGCATCACCACATTGGCTCCGTGAAGGATCCCCAGCTCCCGCCCCTCCGGATGGAGGGTGCCCAGAGCGGTGGTGGCGGGCAGCAGGACGCGGGGCAGCAGCAGCCGCACCAGGGCCAGGAGACGCAGGGTAAGGGTCAGGCTCCCGGCCGGCCGGTCTCCAAAGGGGGTCTCCCCGTGAGGAAGGAAGGGCCCTATGCCCACCATCTCCGGCTCAAATTCCCGGATGAAGCGCAGGTCCCGGACCAGGGCGGCGGTGGTCTGGCCGGGAGAGCCCACCATAAAGCCGCAGCCGGTCTGGTAGCCCAGCTCCTTCAGCTGATACAGGCAGGCCATCCTGTTATCGAAGGACATGGCCGCCGGATGGAGCCGCCCGTAATGCTCTCTGTCCGCCGTTTCGTGACGGAGCAGATACCGGTCCGCTCCCGCCTCCCGCAGTCTTCTGTAGCTCTCCCGGCTCCTTTCGCCAAGAGAGAGGGTGAGGGCGCAGTCGGGCCAGCGGCTCTTGATGCTCTCCACTATGGGGCAGAGGACGCTGTCGGTGAAGGCCGGGTCCTCGCCTCCCTGAAGGACAAAGGTACGAAAGCCCAGGCGGTAGCCTCTTTCACAGCAGGCCAGGATCTCTTCCGGGCTGAGCCTGTAGCGCCGGACCCGGCGGTTTCCCGCCCGGATGCCGCAGTACAGGCAGTTGTTCCCGCAGTAATTGGTCAGCTCTATCAGGCCCCGGAGGTAGACCTCTCTGCCGTAATGGGCTATTCGCACCTTCTCGGCCCTTTCCCGCAGATACTCCCCTTCTCCGCCTTCTATCAGGAGGCCCAGTTCCCCGTCCGAAAGGCTTACACCTTCCGCCAGCTTGTCTATGAGCGCTTTCATTGGGACGTCACTTTGGAATAGGCGGTCTTTGTGCTGATCCCTTCCAGCTTCCCCACCTTTCCTGAGAGGGCGCTTATGACGTCCTGGGGAGCGTCCACGGCAATGCTGATGACGTTGATGCCTTTCTTGTGGTAGGGAATGCCCATCCGCCCGATGATGTACCGGCCATACTCGTGGAGCAGCGCATTCAGCTCTTCCACCGAGGAATCGTCCTCCACTATGATGCCGATGATGGCGACTCTTGTTTCTGTTGCTTCCATTTTTCTTTTCCTCCTGTTCTCTTTCGGCGGCAAAAGCCCATAGGCCTGAATGTCTGGCGCCCCTGCGCCGGCTGCGCTCCTGTCTCCGTCTTATGACCGTTCCTCCAACTGCTTATGCGCCCCTGCCTCCGTTTTGTGTAACAAAAAACAGCCGCAGGAAAATACGGCTGAGCTTTTTACCGCATCTTCCATCTCAAAAGAATTTTGATGTCAGAACCGGACCATCTTCTTTTTTCTTTTACCGCCGTCCGGAACTCCGGAAAAGGACGGGCTGTTTCCTCTGCTACGCCTCTCCTGAGGCTTCCTCCCCGGCGGCTCCGCCTTCTGCGGGCCCTGCTGTCGGCGCTGCTTCCGCCGGCCGGCTTTCCATAACGCACTTGCCATCGAATTTGCCGCCTCTGGCCACTGTCAGATGGCCTGTGCGGATGTCTCCCTTCACGATGCCGCTGGCAAGGATCTCCGTGTGCTCGTTGATGTTGACGGTGCCTTCTATGCGCCCGGCCACCGTTAAAGAGACCGCCGTTACGGTTCCTTTTACCAGGCCTTTTTCTCCCACCGTCACATGGCCGTGGGCGTCTACGTCTCCCTTGAATGCACCGTCTATGCGGATGGCCCCGTTGGCCATGATCTTTCCTTCAAAAGCGGACTTTTCACCGATGACGGTTTCCACCCGCTCTCCCCGCTCTACCCGGGCTTCTCTCACCACTTCTTTTTTTTCGCTGACAGCGCTGTTGAACATGGCCATTCCGGTTTCCTCCTTCTTCTCTCCGGGCAAGCCCGTTAGTCTTCCGCTTCAACGATACGGCGCTGCTTCCCATGGGGCTGCGCTGTTTTGTTATTGTATCAAAAACATCTTCTCATGGCAAGGACTTTTGCGGCGTTTTTGTGCGTTTTTTCCGGGGTTTACGGCGTTTTCACAGAACGCCGTCCTCAGAGTTACTTTTCACGGGCGCCAGGGGGCGCCCTATGAATAGTAGATCCTCAGAGGATCACCTTCAAAAACTCCTCCGTCGCCGTCAGGGCCGCCCCCCGCCCCGCTGTACAGGTCACATAAGGCCGGGCGGTGCCGTGAATCAGCACCCTGTTTCCGTAGCTCTGCACCAGCTTTCCCACCCGCTCCGGCGTCAGGGCGGAGGGAACGGCGAAGGTGAACACCAGCTTCTGATGCTCCTGGTGGATACGGCCTATGCCCGCCAGTTCCGCCATGGCCTTTATCCGGGCCACCCGTATCAGGTTCATGGCGGGAGCGGGAATGTCCCCGAAGCGGTCCAGGAGCTCGTCCGCCACCTCATCCCGGTCCTCCTCGGTGCGGATGGCGGCGATCTTCTTGTACATCTGCAGCTTCAGCAGCTCGTCTTCAATGTAACGGTCCGGGATGTAGGCCTCCGCCTCTATTTCTATGGAAGCCTCCGGCCGCTCCGGCTCCGCCGCACCGCCGGAAAGCTCCCGGACGGCGTCCTCCACCAGCTTGCAATAGAGCTCGTAGCCTATCATCATCATGTGGCCGTGCTGCTCCCGGCCCAGCAGGTTCCCCGCCCCCCGGATCTCCAGATCCCGCATGGCGATGCGGAAGCCCGCTCCGAACTCCGTGAATTCCCGTATGGCCCGCAGGCGCTTTTCCGCCGTTTCAGAGAGGCTCTTGTCCCTGCGGTACATCAGGTAGGCGTAGGCCATGCGGCTGGAACGCCCCACCCGGCCCCGGAGCTGGTAGAGCTGGGACAGGCCGAAATGGTCTGCATCCAGGATGAGGATGGTATTCACATTGGGGATGTCCAGGCCGGATTCGATGATGGCGGTGGACACCAGGACATTGTAGTTCTTGTTGATGAACTCCAGCATCACGTCCTCCAGCAGCCCCTCCTGCATCTGGCCGTGACCCACGGCCACAGAGGCCTCCGGCACCAGCTCCCGTATCCGGGCCGCCACCTTCTGTATGCCCCGGACCCGGTTATAGACCACATAGACCTGGCCGTCCCGGTCCAGCTCCCGCCGCACGGCGTCCCGCAGAAGCTCGTCGTCCTGCTCCATCACATAGGTCTGCACCGGATACCGCTCCTCCGGCGGCTCTTCTATCAGGCTCATATCCTTCAGCCCCGTCAGGGACATGTGGAGGGTCCGGGGGATGGGCGTGGCGGAGAGGGTCAGCACATCCACGTTCTTCCGGAGGCGCTTTATCATCTCCTTGTGCTGCACGCCAAAGCGCTGCTCCTCGTCTATGACCAGCAGGCCCAGGTCCTTGAAGCGCACGTCAGAGGAAAGCATCCGGTGGGTGCCGATGAGGACGTCCACGGCCCCCTGCCGGGTCTCTGCGAGAATGGCCTCCTGCTGCTTTTCGTTCCGGAAGCGGCAGAGCATTTCCACCTTGAAGGGAAATCCCTCAAAGCGCTCTTTAAAGGTATAATAATGTTGGTTTACCAGAATGGTAGTGGGAGCCAGGATGGCGGCCTGTTTGCCGTCGGCCACGCACTTGAACACCGCCCTAGCCGCCACCTCTGTTTTGCCGTAGCCCACGTCCCCGCAAAGGAGCCGGTCCATGGGGACGTCCTTCTCCATGTCCTTCTTGATCTGCCGGACGCAGCGAAGCTGATCGGAGGTCTCTTCGTAAGGAAAGCGGTCCTCAAACTCCCGCTGCCAGGGGCCGTCCGGGGAAAAGGCGTGGCCCTTTTCCAGCTGACGGGCGGCGGAAAGCTCCAGCAGCTCCCCCGCCATATCCTGGATGGCCGCCTTAGCCCTGGCCTTGGTCTTTTTCCACTCCCCGCCGGAAAGCTTGTTGATCTTCGGTACCGCCCCCTCGGCGCCGGAATATTTCTGGATCAGGTCCATCTGGTCCACAGGCACATAGAGCAGGTCTTCCCCCGCATAGCAGATCTTCAGATAATCCTTGCGGACCTCCTGGACCGTAAGCTGCTCCACGCCGACAAATCTGCCCACGCCGTGGTTCTCGTGGACCACGTAGTCCCCTTTTCTGATGTCCGTAAAAGCCTTTATGGGGCTGCCCCCGGCGCTCTTCCGGCTCTTCTTCTTTTTCGCGGTGGTGAAAATGTCCTTCTCGCCCAGGATGATGAGCTTTTCCTCCGGGAACTCCACGCCGCCGGTCAGGCTGCCCCGCTCCAGAGCCAC
>JAUNBO010000009.1:19087-22599 GCA_030527065.1 Bacillota bacterium
TTGCCGTACAGCCCCATAAGCTCTGTCCGGCCGGAAAAGGCCCCGTGGTCTCCCGGCGCCGCCTGCCCCCGCTCCAGCAGGGTCCGAAAATGCTCCCGGTATTCCGTTTCCCGGAGGGAGAGGGCTTCGGATACCCGGTCCGGGTCGTCTACCATGACGGTGACAGGAAGTGCCGGGTAATCCCAGAGGCATTGAGGCTTTTCATAAAAATAATGGAGATAATGCTCCAGCAGCTGCAGGTTGGTCCGGGTTTCCACGGCTTCCAGGATCACGGCCTTCCGCTCCCGAAGGGCCTCCGCCTCTTTTTCCGGCAGCCGGCCGGCGGCTTCGTTGTAAGCGGCGGCGATCCGTTCCGCCCCTTTCCGGAAGATCTCCGGAGACCATATGATCTGGGCGGCGGGATAGAACTCCGCCTCCCGGCAGTTTTCCAGGGAACGCTGGGTCTGGGGGTCGAAGCGCCGGATGGAATCCACCTCCGTATCGAAGAATTCCACCCGGAAGGGCTCCCCTTCTCCCATGGGCCACAGATCCAGAATGCCGCCCCGGGCGCTGAACTGGCCCGGCGCTTCCACCGCCGGCGTCCCCTCGTAGCCCATGGCGATGAGCCGCTGCCGCAGGGCCCCGGGCTCCGCCTCCGCCCCCTTCTTCAGGGAAAAGGCATGCTCCGTAAACAGGTCCTTCGGGGGAAGCTTCCGCACCGCCGCCGCCCCGTCGGCCACCACCACGCAGTCCTCTCCCCGGACCAGGGCCGTCAAGGCCCGCAGACGCTGCTCCAGGTAGTCCCGGCTCTTGGCGTCATAACGGATCAGGCTCTGCTCTTCCTCCGGCATCACATAGACCGGCAGCTTCGAAAAAAAGGAAAGGTCGGCGGCCAGACGCCTGGCCCGCTCATAAGAGGGGACCACGATCAGGCTCTGCCCCTTTCTTTTTTCTGCGATGAAGCCGGCCACCGCCGCCACTCTGCTTTCCGCTATCCCGGAAATGTTTACGACGCCGGAAATCCCGGCGCCGTCCATAAGACCTTCCAGCCTGGCAAACCGCTTCCGGCCTTTCTTTTCATTCATCCTTTTCCTTGTCCTCCCCCTCCGGGGCCTTGCCGTTATATTGTCCCATGGCATAGTCTATGCCTTTTTCCAGAAGACATTCCACCGCCAGGGCCGCCCGCTCCACCGCCGTTTCCATCTGCTCCCGCTCCTCCTTCCGGAAGCCGCCGGTCACATAATCCCGCAGGGCCATCCGCCTCTGCTCCCGGGAATGGCCCCCTATGCCGATCCGCAGCCGGGGGAAGCCGTCCTGCTGCAGCTGGTAAATGATGGAGCGCATGCCGTTGTGGGTGCCGGCGCTGCCCTTTTTCCGCAGCCGCAGCCTGCCCAGCTCCACATCCACGTCGTCGTAGATCACCAGCAGGTTTTCTATGGGCTCCTTGTAATAGGCCATCACCTCCCGGAGGCTCTCCCCGGACAGGTTCATGTAGGTCTGGGGCTTTACCAGCAGCACCTTCCGGCCGGAGATGAAGCCTTCCCCCACCAGAGCCTTGTGCTTTATTTTATTCACCTTGATGCCATGCCTCTCCGCCAGAAGGTCCACCGTCATGAACCCGGCGTTGTGCCTGGTCCTTTCGTATTTTCTGCCGGGATTTCCCAGGCCTGCAATGATGTACATAGCCGCTTTCCAAACCGGGCGTATCCGCCCCTAATCGAAGATCCTGCTGAGAGAATCGTCCGTATGCACCCGCAGCACCGCCTCCGCAAAGAGAGGGGCCACGGAAAGGGTGTGTATTTTATCTATGCGTTTCTCCGGCGGCATGGGCACCGTGTTCAGCAGCACCATTTCCCGGATGCAGGATTCCTCTATGCGCTTTATGGCCGGGCCGGAGAGGACGGGGTGGGTGGCGGCGGCGTAGACTTCTTTTGCGCCCATCTTCATAAGGGCTTCGGCGGCCAGGGTAATGGTCCCCGCCGTGTCTATCATATCGTCCACGATGATGGCGGTCTTGTCCTTTATCTCGCCGATGATGTTCATCACCTCCGCCACGTTGGGCTTGGGCCGCCGCTTGTCTATGATGGCGATGGGGACGTTCATGGGAGTGGCCATGTTCCTGGCCCGCACCACGCTGCCGTGGTCCGGGGAAACCACCACCACATCCTCCAGGCGTTTTTCAATGAAGTATTTCACCAGGATGGGAATGCCGATGAGGTGGTCCACAGGAATGTTGAAAAAGCCCTGGATCTGGTTGGCGTGAAGGTCCATGGTGATGACCCGGTCCGCCCCTGCCGCAGTGATCAGGTCCGCCACCAGCTTGGCGGTGATGGGGTCTCTGGCCTTGGCCTTCCGGTCCTGCCTGGCGTAGCCGTAATAGGGGACCACGGCGTTGATCCTGCCTGCGGAGGCCCTTTTCATGGCGTCTATCATGATGAGCAGCTCCATAAGGGAGCGGTTCACCGGGTCGCAGGTGGACTGGATGATGTAGGCGTCTATGCCCCGCACGGTCTCCCCCAGGCTGATGCTGATCTCTCCATCGCTGAAGGTGGTAACATCTGCCCGCCCCAGGGGCTTGCCCAGGATGGCGGCGATCTCTTCTGCCAGAGCCTTGTTGGAATTTCCCGCAAACACCTTGTAAGTGCTGTACCTGCTGTGTTTCATTTTGCTTCCTCCGTCCTTTCCGCTTCTGCTATCACCCTCGTGCATGATCTCCGACATCTTGTTCTTCATTTATTTCTCCTTTTTGAAAATCCCCCTGCGGCGGACCCAGTCCGCAATGTGCCTTTCCTTTGTCCTTCCTATGCACAGGGCTCCCGCCGGCACGCTCCCCGTCACCGTGGTCCCTGCCGCCACATAAGCCTGCTCTCCCACCTTTACCGGCGAGATGAGATTGACGTTGCAGCCGATAAAGGCGCCGTCCTCCACCACAGAGCGGTATTTTTGGCTGCCGTCGTAATTGACGAAGACCACGCCGCAGCCCAGGTTCACGTTCTCGCCCACGTCGGAGTCTCCTATGTAGGTCAGATGGGACGCCTTGCTCCCCCGGCCCAGGGTGGAGTTCTTCACCTCCACAAAATCTCCGATCTTCACGTTTTCCCCGATGCGGCTGCCCGGTCTCAGATATGCAAAAGGACCGATTTTCGCCCCGTCCTCCACCTGGCTTTCCAGGATGACGGAATGGTCTGCCGCCACTCTGTCTCCTATCCGGCTCTGTGAAATCCGGGTCTCCGGTCCAATGATACAGTGGGCCCCTATGGTGGTGTTTCTCTCCAGAATGGTTCCGGGATAAACCACCGTGCCCTCTCCTATGCTGACGGAAGCGTCTATGTAGGCGGCCTTCCAGTCCACAAAGACGACGCCCTTTCTGATGTGCTCCAGATTGATCCGCAGCCGCGCCTCTTCTTTTTCCTGTTCCGCCGCCCTCAGCTCCTCAATGGTTTTTTCGAGCTCCTGCAACCTCATCACCCCTCGCTCTTGTTGATTTGCTGCCTTGTCTTTTCAGTATAGCATTGTTTTTTTTTCGGGGCAAG
>JAUNBO010000160.1 GCA_030527065.1 Bacillota bacterium
TGCGATATTTCCGGCCCTTTCTGCATTAAAGGATAAAGGGGCCGCAGAACGGACTGCCGCAGGAGCGAAAAACACTCCGGGTACGGGCCGTTTATCAGAAAGGCGGCGCATACAGCAGGGAGACAGGATCATGCAGTGGTTGAAATATGTATCGGGTTTTATTTGCGGGGCCATGGTGTTCTGCGCCGGGTCCGCTCTGGCCGCCGGGCCGGTGGTGCAGCTCAGCGGGCAGGCCATCTATGTGGACGGGCAGCAGGTGGCCCTGGAAGCTTACAACATCGACGGTAATAATTATGTGAAGCTGAGGGACGTCGGACAGGCGGTGGACTTCAATGTTTACTGGCAGGACGGCGTACAGATAGAAAGCGAAGCTCCTTATACCGGCGAAGCTCCCCTTGGCGTGGCGGAGGCGCCTCTGGCGGGGACGCCCACGCAGGAGGACTCCATGGCGGAGGTCCGGCAGGAAATGGCGGCTCTCACCAACGAATTCCGTCTTCAGAACGGACTGGGGGCCCTGCCGGTGGACGATATGCTGAGCCGGGCCGCCCAGGTCCGGGCGGAGGAGATGGCGGCGGCGGGGCTCTACAGCCACACCCGGCCCGACGGCAGGAACTACAATACGGTGACGGACGCTTTTTATACGGCGGAGATCATCCATCGCATCTCCGGGGCGTATCTGGATTATAAAGGGACGGGGCTGGCGAAGGAAGCCGTCGGCGGCTGGATCGGTTCCCAGGCTCACAGGGACATCATGCTGGAAAGCCGCGTCGTTTCCATGGGGGTGGGGTTGGCCCCGGGGCTCAACGACCAGGGCCGGGATTGCTGGTACTGTGTCCAGCTTTTCTGCCTTGAAGGCTACACGGTGACCTGGGTGGACCAGCCTGCCGCAGGGAATTGAGGATACGGATAAGAACGGTTGGCCTGCATAGCAAAGTGAATGCCAGCGTTGTCAGAAATTCAAAATGGCCCTTGGGAAATCAAGAAAGCTGAAGCTCATTTTCAAGGGGCTTCAGTTTTTTATCCTCTTCCGGCTGTCGAAAGCAGGATTTACCACAGCTGGGCAGTGCCTGCAACAGAAAAAAGGCCGGTAAGGGTTAAAAGCCAACACCAATACGAAACAGCTTCTCTTAAAAGAATCAGGGATATTTATACTAAATTAACATAAAATGGTTGTCATTTGGGCGACAATATGTTACCCTGTCTTTGACAACGGAATACAGGGGCCGAGCGGCTCACCTCCTGAAAGGGCAACGGGGATTAGACAGAAAGGAGGGAAATGCAGATGGTAAGAATCACGATTACATTTACGCACTGGCAAATTACCATAAGCAGAAAAAAAGCCGCTCCTGCTGACACCAAGAGCGGCTGGGCCCGTAAGGGCTAAACCGACAAGGTGAGCCGAAAGGCCCCTCCCGTTGTCAAAATCATACCACAAAAGAAAAATGGTTGCAATCCCAAAAAGAAAAATGTGGATAAAAAGACTTGAACCCCGGTCAAAAATTTGCTATTGTATAGAAGCGGCGCCGAAAGCGCTCGGCCCTGGGCCGACCTCAAAGATTCTTGCGGGTGTAGTTCAATGGCAGAACACCAGCTTCCCAAGCTGGATACGAGGGTTCGATTCCCTTCACCCGCTCCAAAGAAAAAAGTCCCGCAAATACCCGTTTTTCAAGGGCTGCGGGACTTTTGCTTTTTGCAGATACTTGCAGTTCTTAGGAGATAAAATCCCATTTAGTACCCCATTCCCACATCTAAAGTGTGGGAATGGGTGTGGGAGTTTAAAGACAAAAACCCGGGCCATTCGCCCGGGCTCTCCATGGTTTCTGGGTATGCTATTTGTTGCTGGCAGCGAGTGCCTTTTCGGCTTTGAGCACTTCGTCTGCTTTCAAGGCGGCAGGCGTAAAGCTGTTGTTCTTCCAGAATCCCCATATTGATGCCCCAATGGCGAATAAAATCGTGACCGCCTGGTAAATCACCTCTTCAGATAGGTCGAGTGGAGTCCACCCCAGCATACCGCATACAAGGTTAATCATAGATACGGCCAGTACGATAGTTCTTGCGATAGTGTCTTTTGAAACTTTCATTCTCTTTCTCCTCTCTTAATCTTCGCCATAGCGTCCCTAAACTTTAGCTATTTTTTCGGCGGCCAGCTTGCGGATATATGCGTTATACTCTGTCTGCGCCTGCTCCGCCTTTTCTTTTGCTGTTTTCATTTTGCCGTTGACCTGGTGCGACTCCACGGCGAGGGCCGTTGCAAAACATAGTTCGATGCTTGCATCCATCATCTGCATGGACAGACGGCTCTCTTCTGCCCGGTCCGCTGCCCGCTTATCAACCCGTTTCCGGTCCGCCTCCGCCCGTTTGCGGTCACGGTATGCCCCGGCCTCAATGATAGCAACGACAACGCCAAATAAACCTGGTATGATATACTCCATTTGCCCTACCTCTTACATCCTATCTAACATCGCTAAAATCTCGCCCTTAGTAAAGGCCCCGTCAAGGTCCGCCCGGTGTTTGTCCGGTTCCGTGACAATTCCCTTCGCCGCCAGGCTGTCCAGATACACTTCCGCCCAATGAGATGCGTCCGGCACCCAGGCGATGCCCAGATAATCCAGTATGCCCTTTGCATCCACCATCGCCAATGTGTTCCGGTACGAAGCGGTTTTCAATAGGGCCACTTCCGCCTTGCTCGTATGGAAGCCGTGCTCGATGAGAACGGCGGGGGCATTGGTGTAGCGGAGCACATAATACATCTCATGAACCAGAGCGGAAGAACGCATGGTGATTCCCGCCTCCTGTGCCCTGGCAATGATGGCTTTAGCTGCCTTGTTTCGCCCTGCGCTGTCGCTGGCCGCAGACGTGTAGACGCAGAACCCCGCCGCCGTGCTCCAAGTGCTTCCGGAAGCGTTGGAATGAAGGCTCACAAAAAGGTTCAAATCCTTTATGGCATTGGCAATTTCCACCCGCTTTTTCAGGCATAAATTATCCGTGGCGGCCAGCAGGTGTTCGTCGGTTCGGGTGAGTGTCACTTCCACCCCATGGCGTTCTAAGATGGCCTTTATCCGGTAGGCCATGTCCAGGGCAAATTCGTGCTCATAGTAACTCCCGTCCGGAGCGCACTTCCCCGCAGTTTCCACTCCGTGCCCAGCGTCTAATACAACTTTTGGCATATACTCCCCCTTCCTGGCCCACACGCATATGTAGTTGTGGACCTTCCGACTCGACGTGACAGTCTCGCCGTCAAAATCGCATTGTGAACTCCCGCCACCGTCTACATTGATGGCGTTTAGGCAGCCGGCAGAAAGCATGTCCGCCGCCAATTCCTTTAAGGTGTAGTCCGCCGCACCGGCCACATCCGGCACACAGCGCAGGACAAGGCTGTCCGCAGTCAGGCCGATGGCAGACCGGCCCCTGTCCCCGCCCAAAGCAGCAGGAGTGCTGAACGGGACTATTTTGCCTTCTCGTATCAGATGCGGGTACGACCCTATGAAATATGGAGCCCCTACGTTATTCCCGTAGGAGAAGGTGATTTTGGCCCCGTCAAAGGCATAGCCGTAAGGGTCCCCGCCAGTCGATAACACCTTCCTGCCTACCGTCAAGTACCCCACCGGCTTGAAGGTGGACATGTTGTAGAGCCCCAGGTTCATGATGTGCGTACATCCGGTTTCCTGTTTCACCGCCGCCATGCCCTTCTTTGCGGTGTCCACATAGATTTCCACCCGCTCAATGTCCGTGAGTGGTATTTTCGCAATGCTGCCTAACATGGCTCTTCCTCCCTTCTTATGGGCTCCGCTACAACTCCCGTATTCTCAAGTAATCAATGG
>JAUNBO010000161.1 GCA_030527065.1 Bacillota bacterium
TCCGGGCATCTTCCCAGCCTTTCCGTAGCCTCTAAAAGCATGGCGAGCCGACGGACCAGAGACGGACGTTCCACGCCTCCCTCCCACAGAAGGCACAGATGATAGCAGTCCTTCTCCCGGGAGGTCTCTTTTAAAAAAACATCCGCCGGCGTCAGGGGAAAATCTCCTGCGGGCAGCAGCATATCCTCTGCCTGCAGAAGCCCCCGCAGCAGCCTTTGCAGCAAGGAAAGCATTTTCTCCGGCTCCGCCCCTTCCCGCTCCAATTTTTGCTCCAGGCTCATCCAGCCGCTTTGTTCATAATAAAAGAAAAGCCTGCCGTCCTGCTCCAAAAAGCGCATGGGCAGCACGGCAGGGCAGAGTCCCTCTCTCAAGATCTTCATTTTATACGGAGCCGGTCTTTTTTCCTCCGGGCATGAAAGCACCAGATATTTCAAGCCTCCCGCTTCCTCCACGTTCATTCTCTCCGGGTCCATTTCTCATTCTCCTCTACAAAGCTGACAGGCAGAATACCCTTTTTTCAAAGCCTCTGCCCGGTCCATTTCACATACGTGTCTCTCCACCGAAGGACAGCTCCCCCGATGGAAGACCTCTCCTGTCTCCGGGAAACAGTACACCCGGCTGCCCTCCGGCAGCGAGGCGGGAGAGCAGACCTTGCAGGCTTCATACTGGCTGCGCAGGCTCCGGGTCAGAAACCGTTCCTCGGAACAGCTGGCCACCCGGCTGCAACCCGGTTCATGGTAACGCTCTCCGTATTTTGGGAAGACATAAACAGGATGAGCGAAGCTCTCCTTCTCCAATTCAGCAGGGTCGCCGGCCGGGCTCTTTGCCGCTGCGCCTATAAAGCCTCTGGTCTGCAGCACATCTGTGAAACTGAGGCTGTCGTACCGTCCCAGATCAAAAGGAATGCTGACCCGGTAACTGACGCCGATGCGGATCTGCCCATCCAGGCTTCCTTCTTCATAAAGGTACTGGTATTCCGATACTCTGACGCTCTCCGCCCGCCCCCTGGTCTCTGCTTCTATGCGCTCTTTCAGCTCTGCGATCACGGCGGTCCGTCTTACCATTCCCGCCGCCGAAAATTCCCCGGGGAGCTCCGGGCCCTCCCCCTCCGGGTCGAGACCGCCCAGACAGGCTGCGGCAGCCACGGCTCCCGACTGGTCCGCCAGCACATGGAACACGCCTTCCCCTGTAGCCGTCATCCTGATCAGATATCCGATGGTCAGTATGGCCAACAGGAAAAGAGGAAGGAGTATGGCCGCCTCTACGGTCAAAGAGCCTCTTTTCTTTGCGCTTCCTCCCGTTTTCTCCAACAAAGCTTTTCCCTTCCCTTAATATTCATGGACCTGCCGGAAATGCCCCCGGCGGGCCCCGGCCACATTCAGGAATCCACCTTTTCTTTGCAGCTGCGCCTCAAAGGCCAGGCCGCAGGAACAATCCTTTATGGCAAAGGCGCCGTCCCAGGAGATTTTCAGGTTCAATTCCGCCAGATCCAGCAGCCGGAGAAGCTTTTGCTCTTTGTCGGAGAGAAAGAGAAACAAGAGCAGATATTCTTCATAGGTCAGTCCCTTCCCCTGTCCGGATATTTCCGCCGCTTTTAGGTTCCCGGACATGAGGTTTTCCAGGCTCAGCTGCCAGTCTCCCGGCCCTTTCCAAAGGGGCACGGCTTCTCCCGCCTCCAGCCGCTCCATATCCTGGGCGGCCTCCCCCGCCGCCCAGGCCGCAGACAGAAGAAATTGGGTCAGGGGGGCCAGGGGACCGGGAGTCAGGGCGGCGGCAGCGGCGGTGAGGGCTTCCACCTTTTGAGGGTCGCTGTAAATGTGGGCCAGGTTCAAGCCTGTCCGCAGGGTGATGAGGGCGGTCCTCGTTTTATCGTAGTTTTCCCGGTCTGAGTACGCTCCCCATAAAATGTACTCTCCTTCGTTGAGGAAGAAGCTGTTTTCCGCCTCTTTCCCGTTCAGGTGATGGCCGTATTTGTCCATGATGTAAAGAGAAATGCAGAGGTTCGTCCAGAGTGCGCTGTCTGAGTCGTCTGTCAGGCCTGACAAAAGGCTGCCTCCCGGCTTCAGTCCCATCAGGCTGCCGGGAAGGCTGTCAATGACGGAGCGGTTTTTCAGGATCCGGCTTCCGAAGGCCGTTTCTCCTTCCGTCTGTTCTTCTTCTCCTTCCGCCGGCTCCTCATTTCCTTCCGCTGCCGCCCCTTCTCTTCCGGCGCCGGCGGCTGTTCCCTCTCCTTCTGTTTCCGTCCCCAGCCTATCCAAAGCCCCTTCCAGCTCCTCTGCGGTCTCCGCCAGCTCCAAGGCTTTCCGGCGGACCTCTTCTATCTGGCTTTCCCCCTGCTCCAGAGCCCTTTCATAGGCAGCTTTTTCAGACGCCGCCTGGGCCTCCAGAGCGTCTTTGTCTTCTTCCTCAGAAGCGTTGCCCAGGCGGCGGTCGGCCCGTTCCATCGCCTCTTTTGCCTGCTCCGCCTCCCGGACGCTTTCTTCGGCTGTTTCCATGGCGTCGGTAAGCCCGAACACCATAGAACTTTTTTCCAGGATCCCGGCCAGTCCCGCCAGCTCGGCGGCGGCCCGGTACTTCATATGCTCCATGATCTGCTCTTCTGTGTTGGACAGATTCAGAAGGCTGTATGTGGTCAGATCCGCCTGTATTTCCTTCGGGCTCAGACGGAAGAGATCTCCCTGCGCTTTTTCCAGGGAGCGGGAAACATAATGGAGGATCCGTTCCTCTGCCTCTTCCCCGGAAAGCCGGAAGGCGAAAAGACCGTAACGTTCCTGCAGCTCCCTGTCATATTCCGACAGAACGGCCCGCCCCGCCTGTTCCAAAGCCGCATCTCCGCAGCTTCTGGCTCCCTCTCCTGCCGCCGCTTCCGCCAGCACGCCGGTGATGAAGAGAAAGCTGGCAAGGATTCCTGTCAGGAACACCGTGACGGAGCCTTTCTTTCCCCAAACCCACTTCTTGCTTTTTTCCGATGGCTTCATTTCTCTTCTCCGTCTGTCAGCTCCTGCCAGGTGGCCAGGCCCTCGGTGAAGAGCTCCGCCTTCCGGAGCAGCTCCGCTTCTCCCGGCAATCCTGCCCAGGTTTCCACCCGGCCTCCTCCGCCTTTCCTGAGAAGGCCCCAGGGCCCTTTTTCTGTTTCCGCCGTCAGGTGCAGACGGGAGCGCAGCAAGCGGGGCTCATAGAAGGCTTCCACCTCCAGGACTCCCATGTTCAGGGAGGCGTTCCCCAGGGTCTCTCTGAGCCTGTCCTCTGTTGCTTCTGCCTCCTGCCGGCGGTGCTCCCCTCTGAAATACAGCCCGCCCTTCTCCAGGTCCGTCTCTTCCCTGCTCACGGTCCCTGCCGCCAGACCGGCTCCCGCTCTGGCTTCCATATGGGCGGCGGCCTGTACTGCGGCCTGGGAATAGAGGAACAGGAGGATATACAGGACCGCCAGCAGGCCCAGCATCACCACGGGCAGGATGAGGGCGCTTTCCACCATCAGCGTGCCTTTTTTGCCGCCCTTCATCCTCAGAATTCCGTGTCCAGGGATTGGAAGGTGGAATTGACGAAATCCGTGATCTCCGAGCGGAAGATCAGGCCCAGGGCGATGGCGATGGCCACCAGAATGGCCACCTGCACCATCTCCATGCCCTTTTTGCTTCTGAAATCCAATATCCCCATTGCTTTTACATATGCTCTTCTCATTTCTTCTCCTTTTCAAACTGAAATTAAAAATGTTTATAACTTCTGGCTGGTAACGGGAGGGGTAAGACCGGGGCCTGTTGGGGGATGGCTGTGCTTGCCCGTTTTTCGAGCAACAGCTTTTG
>JAUNBO010000162.1 GCA_030527065.1 Bacillota bacterium
CTGTGAGTTGAGCCGTAAAATTCTCTGGGACGAGGACAGTCCGGCGGGCCGCCCCTCTGGCGCCCAGTGAAAAGCAACAAATCATAAACACTCCCAAAATTTTTAAAAAACCCACTTGACAGGAAGGAGGGAGTGTATTACAGTAGTGTTAGCACTCAATGAGAGTGAGTGCTAACAAATCGAAAAACGAAATCAATATAACAAAATAAGAAGGGAGAGTTAAGGAATGAACATTAAACCTTTGGGCGACAGAGTTGTCATTAAGAGATTAGAGGCGGAGGAAAAGACCAAAAGCGGCATCGTCCTGCCCACCCAGGCCAAGGAGCAGCCCCAGATGGCGGAAGTGATCGCCGTAGGCCCCGGCGGCGTAGTGGACGGCAAGGAAGTCAAGATGGAAGTGAAAAAGGGAGATGTGGTCATCTTCTCGAAATATGCCGGCACAGAAATCAAGTACGAAGGCGAAGAATATACCATCCTGTCTCAGAGAGACCTGCTGGCCATAGTCGGCTGAGCGCAGGAACCCCCAATAAAGAAAACCGAGAGAAATCAAGAAAGATAGAGAAAGGAAGTATAGAGAAATGGCAAAGGAAATCAATTATGCTGAGGAAGTAAGAAAAAAGCTGCTGGCCGGCGTGGACCAGCTGGCGGATACCGTTAAGATCACCCTGGGCCCCAAGGGAAGGAACGTGCTGTTGGAGAAAAAATTCGGCTCTCCCATGATCACCAACGACGGCGTTACCATCGCCAGGGAAATAGAGCTGGCGGACGGCTTTGAGAATATGGGCGCCCAGCTCGTGAAGGAAGTGGCTACAAAGACCAACGACGTGGCCGGCGACGGCACCACCACCGCCACCCTGCTGGCTCAGGCCATCGTTCGGGAAGGCTTCAAAAACGTAGCCGCCGGCGCCAATCCCATGGTGCTGAAGAAGGGCATCCAGGGCGCCGTGGACACAGCAGTGGAAGAAATCAAAAACATCTCCATCCCCGTAAAGGGCAAGGACGACATCGCCCAGGTAGCTTCTGTTTCCGCCAGTGACGAAGAGATCGGCAGTCTCATTGCCGACGCTATGGAGAAGGTAGGCGCCGAGGGCGTCATCACCGTGGAGGAATCCAAGTCCATGGGCACCACCCTGGAAGTGGTGGAAGGCATGCAGTTCGACAGAGGCTATCTGTCCGCCTACATGGTCACCGACCCGGATAAAATGGAAGCCGTTCTCCAGAATCCTTACATTTTGCTTACAGATAAGAAGATTTCCAACATTCAGGAAGTACTGCCCATTTTAGAGCAGATCGTGCAGCAGGGCAGAAAGCTCCTCATCATCGCAGAGGACGTAGAGGGCGAGGCCCTGGCCACCATCGTGGTCAACAAGCTGAGAGGCACCTTTGAGTGCGTGGCTGTAAAGGCCCCGGGCTTCGGCGACAGAAGGAAGGCCATGATGGCCGACATCGCAGCCCTCACCGGCGGCCAGGTCATCTCCGAGGAGTTGGGCTACGATCTGAAGGAAGCCACTCTGGATTTGCTGGGCACGGCAGGCACCGTCAAGGTCAACAAGGAAAACACCGTCATCATCGAAGGCGCAGGGGCTCCGGAGGACATCCAGGGAAGGATCGCCCAGATCAAGAGCGAAATAGAGATCAGCACCTCGGATTTCGATAAAGAAAAGCTTCAGGAGCGGCTTGCCAAGCTCTCCGGCGGCGTAGCCGTCATCAAGGTGGGCGCAGCCACGGAAACGGAGCTGAAGGAGAGAAAGTTGCGGATAGAGGACGCCCTGAACGCCACCAGAGCGGCGGTGGAAGAGGGCATCGTTCCCGGCGGCGGCGTGGCCTTCGCCAACGTGATCCCCGCTGTGGATAAATATGTAAAGACCCTGTCCGGCGATATGAAGACCGGCGCAGCCATCATCAAGAGAGCGCTGGAAGAGCCTGTCCGCCAGATCGCCATCAATGCGGGCTTCGAAGGCTCCGTGGTAGTGGCCAAGGTAAAGGCCAGCAAAGCTGGGACCGGCTTCAACGCCGCTACCGAGAGGTACGAGGATATGGTAAGCGCAGGCATCGTGGATCCGGCCAAGGTGACCCGGTCCGCCTTGCAGAACGCAGCCTCCGCCTCCGCTCTGCTTCTGACCACAGAGGCCGGAGTGGTGGATGTGAAGGAAGAAGCCCCCGCGATGCCCCCCATGGGCGGCGGCGGAATGGGCGGAATGGGCGGCATGATGTAAGCCCGGTTCCCCCGGAAAGACGAAGGACCGCCGGCGGGGAGGCCCGCCGCAGAAACAGAAGCCATATAAAAACAGGAACCACTGACCAGGGACCGCAGAGAAGTTTTTCTGCGGTCCCTTTTGTGGTCTTTTTCCCTTTGCGGAGGGTCTTGGCTCCCATGGTCTGGGGGATTGGCTGAACAGGGGCGCTCTTTTCTTTTTGCGGCGGGCACTGAAACATGGTATAGTCAAAGGAAGGAGCCGCCGGGAGAGCTGTCGGGCGACAGGCCGGAAAAAGGCGCTGAGGAAGAAAGCGGCGGCTCTTTTCGCCTTCAGCCCCGGCCTGTATTGCTGCGTCCGCTGCTGTTGTGATTTTTTAAGGGGGAACAGAATATGGAGATAAAGATATTGGTGGAAAACGCCACGTACAGAAAGGGAATTCTGGCAGAGCACGGCCTGTCCGTCTACATAGAAGCGGCGGGGAAAAAGATCCTGTTCGACGCCGGGCAGACCGGAGCACTGATGCAGAACGCCGCCGCCATGGGAGTAGATCTGGCAGAGGTGGAGCTGGCGGTGCTGAGCCATGGCCATTACGACCACAGCGGCGGGTTTCCCGCCTTTGCCGCCCTCAATAAAAACGCCCCCATTTACCTTCGGAAAGAGGCTCTGGGAGAATTTCATTCCATGAAGAGGGACGGAAGCCCCGGAGGATATGTGGGCATTTCCTGGAGCCCGGAGGAAAGAAGCGCACTGGCCTCCCGGCTGGAATTTGCGGAAGGCGTCGCTTCTCTGGGCGAAGGCCTGTTCCTGTTCAATGTTCCCGGCGGGGCGGAGGCCGGCGGCTCCACGGAAAGCTTTCTGGAGCGGGAGGCCGGCGGCGGTTTTCGGACGGACCCCCTGCTCCATGAGCAGTTCCTGGCCATAGAAGAAGACGGGCAGCTTTTCCTGTTTTCCGGGTGCAGCCATACGGGAGCGGCCCCCATGCTCCGGCGTGCCGGAGAGCTCTTCCCCGGGAAGAAAATACGATTCCTGCTGGCGGGGCTCCATCTGGTCAGGAGCTCCCGGCAGGAGGCAGAGCAGATGGCGGCGCTTCTGGCCGCCATGGAGCTTACGGTGGCGCCCCTCCATTGCACCGGGATGGAGGCTGCCTGCCTCCTGAAGGAGCGGCTGGGAGAACGCTGCCTGCTCCTTCACGCCGGAGACGTCCTGTCGTTCTGAGCCGCCGTCCGGTTATTTCAGCAGTGTTGCAATGTCCTCCTCCGGCGTGGTGATAGGCGCAATGCCGTAGTTTTCCACAAGGAAGTTCAAAATATTCGGCGACAGGAATGCCGGCAGGGACGGGCCGAGGCGTATATTCTTGATGCCGAGGTGCAGCAGCGTCAGCAGGATGCAGACGGCCTTCTGCTCATACCACGACAGAACATAGGACAGAGGCAGGTCATTCACACCGCATCCAAAGGCACGGGCAAGGGCGACGGTGACCTGAATGGCTCCGTAGGCATCGTTGCATTGACCCATATCCATGATGCGGGGCAGACCGCCGATCTCGCCAATATCAAGGTCGT
>JAUNBO010000163.1 GCA_030527065.1 Bacillota bacterium
AAAATTCTCTGGGACGAGGACAGACCGGCAAACCGCCCCCCTGGCGCCCTATGAATAGTTACAAAAGCATCGCCTATTGACGATAGGCGGTGACATGGTCAGAAAGGCCGCCGTTATAGATGATTTTCCAGGCGGGGAAGGCCGTATCCGACACCGGGGAATCGGCGCTCACTGTGGACGGGTCCAGCCAGTAGACCAGCTCCATGCCCTCCACCCGGATGGGCTCCTCTCCTTCCGTCCCGCTCATAAAATCTATGAGAGCCGCCCAGGCGGACAGGACCTCTCTCTTGTTTTTTCCGGTCCCGGTGGGAAGGAGCCATTGACGCTCCAGCTCCTCCACCCTGCCGTTCCGGAAAGTGCAAACCATGTAGCTTTCCTCTACCGGGATCCCTTCGTAAACGTTCCGGTAGCGCACCACCACGGCGTCTCCCTCTTCCACCACGCTTTCCAGCTCCGTGGTCTCCGTCAGCAGTCCCAGGGAATCTGCAAAAGCGTTGCAGGCGTCCAGGATGGCTTCCTCTGTCTGTTCCCCGGCAGGCAGGGCCCTCTGGCTTTCCAGAGCGGCTTCCAGGCGCTCTTCGTCCACCTGGTGGTACTCCACGTTCAGCACCGCCATCCTCTCCTGGACCTGGGGGACCTCCGTTTCCAGATAAATGTTCCTGGCTTCCAGAAGGGCCAGGGTTTCCTCCATGATCTGATCGTCCTCCGCTCCCTGCCGCAGCTGCCCTGCCACATAGAAACACAGCAAGAGGACATTGGTGATGAGAAGGGCTATGATGAGGATGTTTTTCGATTTTGACCAATCCATGGCAGCGCCCTCCTAAAGCTCACTTTTATCCGTGTATCCCAGGGGCTGGCCGCCGGCCGGGTCGAAGTAGAAGTCCAGTTCCCCCACAGACAGAGCCCATACGGGCTGTAAAAGACCGGCCTCCTCTCCCTCGCTTCCGGGGCGGAGATAGCCCTCTTCCAGACTGTGGATCAACTCCGCCACCGCTTCAAAGGAGGTATCCCCGCTTCCTTCTTCAACCTCGGGGATCAATCCCTTTTCCCTCAAAACCCCGGCCATATATTCGTAATTCTGCGCCACCAGATTGGCGGCGGACAGATCCTCTCCCTCTTCTTCCGGGACCTCCGCTTCTCCTTCCAGGAAAATCAGATCCCGTTTATAATAAACCACTTGCCCGTGGCTCACTTCCACAATGATGGCCGCACCGTTTTCATAGTACAGAGGCTCTCCTTCCAGCTTCATGCCAAAGAGAAAGCGATAGCCCCTCCGCCCTTCTGCGGAAAGCTCGTAAGCTTCCTGGACACAGACCTCCAAAAACTCTCCGTCCTCCGTTTCCCAGGAACCGTGGGCCGCCACAAACTCCAGGGCTGTTTCCAGGGCCTCAAAATAACTCTGGACGCCGGAGGTCTCTCCGCTTTCCTCTTCCCGGTATTCAAAGCCGCCGTCGGGATAAGCGGTGAGGACCCTCTGCCCATAGCCGTACATATAGACCACGGTCCCCTTACTTTCCTCAATGCGCCGGACAAAATCGAAGCTTTCCCCAAAGAACGGCTCGGCAAAGGCCTGGAGCTGGCTCCGGTCCGTCGGATCGATCTCCGGCACGAAATCCCTTTCCGCCAGAGTGCCGGTAAGCGTAACGGGCAGGACTGCGGTATTGACGATGCCGAAGTAGGTCCCCGCCTGGTAATAGGGGACGTAGCCCTCCCGCTCCACCTGAGAAATGATGCTCTCAAAGCCCTGCTCCGATTGGTCGGACACCAGCCGGTAATATTTTTCGTTTTCTCCGTCGTGGAGAAAGACGCTTTCCGGGCTGCCGGCGGAATAGCCCAGCTGGTCCACAAAGGCCACCTGAGAGTAATTTCTCGCATTGCTCAGGCCGTAAAGCTGGCAGAGCTCCACAAAAGGCAGGGAATAGGAAAAGTCGCAGAACACAGAACGGTAGCCCATCACTTCCTCATACTGCGCTCTGGTGATCTCTTCCAGAAGGACGTCGGAGGCCCGGCCGAAGCTGTCCAGGGCGGCCATGAAGGCTTCCCAGATCTCCCGCTCCTCCTCTTCCACCACCGTGTAGACGCCGGCGCCGAAGGAAACGACGATGTCCGAGGGCACCGTCACCTCCCGGGCCGCGGGAGTTTCATAATCCTCATCCGGCATGATGTCCGACAGCCGGAAGGTCTGCATGGTAAGATTTTCCCATAATAAATACAATAGTAGTATTGTGGTCAGAAACAATACTACTATAAGGATGTTCTTTGCTCTCTCTACGTTCTGGGGGCTGACCATAGGCTATCCCCGTTCTAATTTCCGAAGATGTTTTTCAGGAAGTTCTGCAGGAAGCTCAGGACCCCGGACTGCTGGGATTCAAAGACCACAGCCTGGGCCTCCGAAGGCGCTCTTACCACCACATAGGTGTCCGAGGAATACAGGGTCTTTCCGCCGCTGTCCACGGTGACGGCGCGGATCTTATACAGGCCCGGCGTAACGCTGTTGACCTGCTTGGTATAAAAGCTCAGCGAACCGTTGCTGAGGAAGGTTTCCGTGGGCATTACCACCGCATGGCGCAGACTGTCTGCGTCCACTTCGTTGATGGCGTCCAGGGTATCCAGAGAAGAAACGCTGCCGTCTGCATTCAGGAGCTTTTCTTCGTAAACTGTGATCTTGATGGTCTTGGTGGCTGTGACCTTGATGGAAATGAGGAGATTATCCGCATACACGGTGCTGTTGCTCACCGGGTTGACGATGGTAACGGAAGGATCCGCCGCCCCGAACGCCAGGGTGGTGGAGCAAAACAGAGATACGATAAGGACCAACGCCACTACCAGCTTTTTCATCTGAGCTCTCCTCCTTTCCTTTTTTGTACCTGCCGGGCCCTTCTTTGCCGGGATTCCTTTCCCGTGCAGCCACAGCATGGTTCCGTAACCAGTATATAGTATCATTATTACAGTTATATTACGCCGCTTTTAAGAAGCCTTTACAATTCTTTTTTTTTGGGCCATAATGAGGATATCTTTACAGGAGGGCCAAGGATGAAACCGGTAAATATTTATACTGACGGGGCCTGCTCCGGCAACCAGAATCAGGAAAACACGGGAGGCTGGGGCGCCGTGCTGGAGTATGGCTCCCATAAAAAAGAGCTTTCCGGCGGGGAATTGAACACCACCAACAACCGTATGGAGCTTTCGGCTCTTCTGTCCGCTCTGCAGGCCCTCACCAAAGAAGGCCTGGACGTCCGGGTGTTTTCCGACAGTTCCTATCTGGTGAACTGCTTCCGGGAGAGGTGGTACGAGGGCTGGCGGCGCAGCGGCTGGAAGAACAGCAAAAAAGCGCCGGTGGAGAACCGGGATCTCTGGGAGCCTCTTTTGGCCCTGACGGAACGCCACTCTGTCTCCTTCTATCGGGTAAAGGGACATGTGAGCCTGAAACAGACCGAGGCGAAGCTTACGGCCCTGTATGAAAAATTTGTGGAATGGAACGGAACGGGGTTCACCATGGATGATTTTTTATACATCACCGAAATGAACAACCGGGCCGACGCCCTGGCCACGGCGGCCTGTCCTCCCATGGAGGGGGCGGAAGGCCGGGAGGCCGGCTCCGAAACGGACACGGTGATCCACTTTCACCCGGACGAACAAGAAAACCTATAGATTGTATGCC
>JAUNBO010000010.1 GCA_030527065.1 Bacillota bacterium
TTTTTCCGATGGTGTCAACGTTTTCGCCCCAATTTCGCCTCTGATTGCAGGCATGGTTACTTTTCACGGGGCGCCAGAGGGGGACGTTTTTTCCCTTACAGAAAACGTTTGCTGTCCAGTTTACAAAGAAGGGCCAGGGCCAGGCAGCAGATCACGATCACAATGCTGCCGTAAGCCAGAGAGAGCCCGATGTTGTAATCCTGCATGTTCATGACCATTGAAATGGAGATGGGGCGGTTATACACTCCATACAACAGGGCGGACATGGTATGTTCCCCTATTGTCCGTATAAACACCAGCATGCCCCCGGCGATGATTCCCGGCGCAACGTTGGGGATCACCACATAACGAAAGGTATCAGCCATCCTTGCACCCAGGCTCCTGGACGCCTCCTCCAGATAAGGACTCAAGCTCCGCACCGCCACTTCGTTGGAGCTCAGCAGCAGAGGCAGGGCCGCAATGGTGTAGGCGATGGGGAGTATCAGGAACCCGCCCACCAAAGGCTGCTGAAATGCAAAGATGCTTTCCCTGTTGAAGGTGTTGATCAGATTGATGGCCACCACGCTGGCGGGCATGGTCCAGGGCAGCAGGATCAGCAGCCTGACTATCGAATCATACCTTCCCCGCCTCTTTACGATCAGATACGAGGCCGGCACCGTGATGAGCAGCCCCGCCCCGACGGCCATAAGGGACATTTCCACGCTGTTGACCAGAGGCTTGAGGGCTCTCGGGTTCTGGAATATTTCCTGATAATTTTCCACTGTAAAGCCGTGGGGAAAAATCATCATCATGATGGACTGGGTCTCCATAAACGACAGATACAGAATCGCCAGGACGGGAAGGACGATCAGGATCAGCTGCAAGGCGATCACCGCTCTGCAAAGCCACAGAAAAACGCTCTTCCCTTTGACTGAGGGAATGACGGGGGCCGCTCTCTCCCCGGAAACTCCGATCCCATAGCGTCGGCTGTAGAATTGGATCAGCAGGATCACGGCCACGCTGATGGCAAAGAGGATCACCACCTGCACCGAAGCCACTTCCATATGATTGTTCGCCTTTGACCGCACGATCTGCGTACTCAGCACCTTAAAGCCGCCGCCTATAAGATTGGGGGCCGAAAATGCGCTGATTCCCGAGGCGAAGGTGATGACGGCGGAGGTCAGGACAGCCGGCGTGATCACCGGCCATATCACGTCTGCGAATACCCGGGGCAGACCGGCCCCCATCCCCCTTGCCGCCTCTATGGCCGAATAGTCCACATACTTGAGGGCCACATAAACATTTAAATAGAAATAGACATATTGGGTGTACGCAATGACAAAAACGATGGCGCCGAAGCCCCAGAAGGAAAAAGGCGGCTCCGGCAGCTCAAGCAGGTATTCCAGCGCCTTGGTCACGATGCCGCTTTCCCCGTACAGCTGGATAAAGGAAATCACTATGATGACGCCGGGGATCATCATGGGGCTCAAAAGCAGAATGTGGACCGCCTTCTTTTCCCTCCCGGCCATGAAGGTCATATAAAGGGCCAGGGCAGTACCGATCACGCCGCAGACGAGCACGGACGTCAGCCCCAGGAGCACCGTGTTCCCCACCACCCTGAGCTGGTTTGCATTGGAAAGATATTCCCGGAAAACCTGCAGCCCGTATCCCGACTCTGTCTGAAACGCCTGGATCAGAGTGTTGAAAAACGGGACCACGATATAACCCGCCAGGAAAAAGGTCAGAATGGCATAGCCCAACAGAAGGAGGGCTTTTTTTCGGTTCTTCATAGCTCTCCATCCTCTGCCGCCGGAGAGATGCCGCCGCCCCTTATGCGCAGGCGGGCCCTGTCTCCGACTCTCCACTTTGTCCCGCCTCCGTTGAGCTCTGCCACCGTATAGCTGCGGGGCCCGTCGCAGACCGTGTATTCAAAATGCATCCCGGCAAATTTTATGGCCGTGATCACCACGGAAAGCCCCGGTCCCCCGTCAGGACCCAGGCGCAGCCGCTCCGGCCTCACATAAACATAAGGCTCTTCTCCTTTCACGATCCCAAGAGGGCCGTATTCTGCTTGTTCGACCCGGTTGGAGATCCCTATGAAGTTTGCCGTAAAATCATCTGCCGGATCGTCATAGACCTCTCCGGGGGTGCCGATACAACAGATCTTCCCCTGATTCATCACCGCAATGCGGTCCGATACCGCCAGGGCCTCCTGCTGGTCGTGGGTGATGAACAAGGTCGTGATCCCCGTTTTCTTTTGGATCCCCCGGATCTCTTCCCGCATTTTGACGCGGAGGGCCACATCAAGATTGGACATGGGCTCATCCAGCAAAAGCACCCTGGGCTCTATGATCAGAGCCCTCGCAATGGCCACCCGCTGCTGCTGCCCCCCGGACAATTCACTGATCTTTCGGCTGCTGTAGGGCCCGAGGCCTGTCATGTCCATATAATGCCTGCATTTTTCGGCGATCTCACGTTTCGCTTGCTTCCTGATCTTCAGGCCGTAGGCGATGTTTTCTTCCACCGTCATATTGGGAAACAGGGCGTAGTTTTGAAAAACCACGCCCATGTTCCTTCGTTCCGGCTCCCAGCCTGTGATCTCCGTATCGTCCAGGAATACGCCCCCCTCCGAGGGCTGTATAAACCCGGCTAAAATCCTCAGAATGGTGGTCTTTCCGCAGCCGGAGGGCCCCAGGAGCGTAAAGAACTCACCCTTCCTGATGGAAAAGCTCACGGCGTCCAGTACCTTTTCGGCGCCGTACCTATGACTTACCTGATGTAATGTGACGGTTTCCATTTTTTAGCTGCTTATGGTCTTTCCGCTGTCTATGATGTCCGTTTCCCATCTTTCCAGCCAATCCGACTGGTTCTCACTGATGACCGCCCAATCCAGCTCCATGGCCCGGTATTCGGACTGCATCCATTCCGGCGAATCGGCAAGGGCCTCGTCTAAAGTGGGTGTGCGGTTGAAATCGTTGGCTACCATGGCCTGGATCTCCGCACTCCCTGCAAATTCCAGGAATGCTTCCGCCGCATTGGGATGAGGCGCATTTTTGATCTTGGCGATGCAGTCTGTCAGGATCACCGAGCCGCTGGCCGCATCTATGATCTCAAGAGGCATACCGTTGTTGTCGCGGTTGGCCACGATGTCGCTGAGGACGGCAACGGAAATGGCGGCTTCTCCCAGTCCGACGGCCTGATACATCATGCTGCCGCTGTTGTAATAGTTTTTCGTGTTGGCGTCCAGCTGCTGCAGATACTCCCAGGCCGCCTCTTCGCCTTCCTGCTCTGAAATACTGTAAATCAGCCCGCAGATGGCGGAACGCATGGAAGAGGAAAGGGAATCTCTTGTTACGATCAGGTTCTGGTATTCGCTCCCGGTCAGGTCGCTCCAATCCGCCGGAGCATCCTCCGCAGACAGCAGCTCTGAGTTGTAGAACATCATGACCGGCGTCTTGATGGTGCCGAACCAGTAGCCTTCAGAATCCTTGTACGCATCGGAAAGGGCTTCTCCCCACTCCGGCTCCGCCACATCGAAGCAATCCTCGCTTTTAAGCTGCATGTAGGTGGCCGTGTCGCCGCCGAACATGATGTCCGCCTGGGGATTTTCCTTCTCGCTCCTCACCCGGTCCGCAAGCTCCCCTCTCAGGTTGATGTATTCGGTCTCCACCCCTGTCGCTTCCGTAAAGGCGCTGCAAATGGCCTCCAGCATTTCTTCCGAATGGGTGGAATAGACGACCAGCGTATCTTCCAGAACCTCTTCCTCTGCCTGCTCCTGATCCTGCTCCTCCGTTCCCGGATCCTCCGCCTCGTTTCCGCATGCCGCCAGACAAAAGACCAGCATTGCGGCCAGCAGCATCGACAACCATTTCTTCTTCATTGTTATTCTCCTCCTGATAATTCTCCCGGCAGCCTTAAACCGAAGCCGCCTGCTTTTGAATGTCCCAGATATGGTACCTTCCGTTTTTGTGATACGCAGGCATGCACTCCCGGCGCCGAAGGGCCGCTGCAAGCTCTTCCACAGTGCTTATCTTTCCCGGGAAAAATGTGGCGCAGACCCCCACCCTTTCCGGTACATGACAATCGCTGCCGCCTGTGCCCCCAAGACGCATTCTTCTCGCATACTCCGCCGCAAGCGCTGTTGCATCGGGGTCCGTGCTCCCGTTGCACACTTCTATTGCATCCAGGCCCCTGACCAGGGAAAGATTCTCCGCCAAGCCCCGCTGATTGCTGCGGAAGGGATGGGCGCTGATGGTGGCTCCCCGCTGCAGTCTTACGCTGTCCACAAATTCCTGGGCGTTGACACGCTTTTCCGGATAATGATCGATGCCGAAGGCTAAGATGTCTCCCTGGAGGGAATAGTATTCGATCCCCACAAAGATGGGAAACCCCGTCCGCAGGGTATATTCCGCCGCCGTTCTTTTCAGGCCCATGTTGTCGTGATCGGTGATGCAAACAGCGTCCAGCCCTCTTTTCCGGGCCAGGCTCACGATCTCATCCAGCGAAAGAAAGCTGTCTCCGGAGCAAGTCATTTCGTGCATATGCAGGTCAATAAACATAGCGCCCTCCGATTTTCAAAGTCCTTTTCATTTTACCAGACCGCAGGCGCATGTCTAATTGATAATATCAATGCCTGAAACCGCATCCATCGATTTTTTCTCCCGGCCGCCGTTTTTCCTCGAACGGCCCCCTGTTTGAACGCTTTTTACCTTCCGCTGGCGAGAGCGCACAGCTGAAAAAAAGCGCAAAATAAGTATCCGGATCCCTGAAAAGCAGTTGCTTTCTATAACCACCTTTTATACAATTGATTTAATTGATGTGTCATCCTTCCAGCCGCTTCATTTGAATGCGTTCTGAGACGTACTGATTGCATACCCTCTCTGGTGAAGGGCCTTCGGCAAGATGTGGTGGATTGAAAAAAGGAGTTTATTATGTGTGCCGATACCATACGCCTCTACACCCGCCAAAATGAAAAGACCCTGCTCATGTTGGCGCACGGCGGCCGCATCCTGACCCGGCGTATCCATGTCAGCCTGCATTTCGGCGATATGGCCCAGCACTATCTGGATTGCTACGACTGGTTCACCCGGGAGGCGGCCCGGCGAGTGCCCAAGCCGGCAGACGTGGAGTTTCCGATCTGGTGCGCCATTCGCCCGGAAAGCTGCCTGCTGCCGGTAGAAGGTACTGTTATTTATATCGTGGACGTCCCCAGAGAACAGGTGATCTTTTTCGACGACGCCAAATGGGACTACGTCCTGAACCAGATCTATCTTCCCTCCGACCCGGAGGATGAGGCCGCCTATTTCCGGCATTTACAAGAGCTTGGCGTTAACTCTTCCTTCGAATTTTTCCAGGGACGTTATGCAGGCCGATATCCGGAGGAGGTACGGCGGATCCGGGAAAGCTGGCGTCGGGTGTTTGAAACACCGGACCTTTCCGTCCCCTCGGTATGCGGGAACATCTGGGAGATCCGGCAGGAGAACCTGGTCCGCATCGTCCGTCCCGGTGAATCCGTCTTTGAAACAATCTGAACAGAAGCAGGCCGGTTCGGCGCCCACTTCCTCCGCAGCTTGTATCTGCTTTCGAGAAACAGCAGAAAAGGGGAAATCCAGCTGCCAGACAAATCCCCACAGCCGTTTTCCCCTCTCTGGCACATATTCTCTCTGCCTTCTTTCGAGGAAGGCTATTTGATATATCCCTTTTCTTCCAGAATGGCTGCGGCCTTCTCCTTGTTGGCCTCGCTGATCAGGACGATGGGGCCGGTGCAGCCCATGCCGCTCTCGGCGTAGACGCCCTGGGCCCAAAGGGCTTCCACCGCATCCTCCAGGTCCGTCACCTCTATCCCCGGGATCTGGGCCGTCACCACCTCTTTGGGCGGCGCCGCCACCGGCGCCCCCGCCGCTGCGGATTCTTTGGGAGCCTTCAACTCCTTCAGTATCTCCTTCAGCCCGGCCTTTTCCGCCGCCGCAAATTCCGCCGCTGCGATCCTGCCCACTCCCTGCTTTACAAGCTGAGCCGCATATTCACAGGCCCCTGCGATCACAGGCGCTCCCGAGGCCCGGGAAACGATCATGATTATGGGCTCATAGCCCTGGCCGATCCCCGGCCCGTAGCCCCAGCCCGTGGCTTCATAGCTGCCCCCGGTGGACCCGGAGGAGAACATCTTCATCATCAGATTCCCGGTAAGGGAATCCATCACCATCACATCGGCGCTCCCCAGCAGGAGGTCGTTCCCCCGCATGACGATCCCGCCGTCAGCCCTGGCCGACTCTGCAAAGCGGATGGGATATCCGCCCTCCGCCAGCTTCAGCAGGGCCTTTTCCGTCTGCCGGGCGCCATCGATGTTGGCGATGCCCACCGTGGGCTCCGGCGTCCCCGAGGCTTTGGCGGCGATGATCCCATACACCGCATTTTTCACCATGGCGCTGACCCGGTCCGTGTCCGAGGTCCCCGTGGTGGCCGCCAGATACATGGCCTTCCCCCGTCCCGGCGTCACCACCTTCCCTATGGTGGCCACCCCGATGGGGAAGGGGTAATGCATGGTCACCGCCCCCTGGATCTCTCCTTTGGCCAGCAGCTCTTCCATTCTCTTATGGACGTCCTCGCCTTCGATCAGGACCGTCCGGCAGCCCCGGGCTTCCGCCTGGCGGGCTCCCTCCAGCAGCTCTTCTCTGCCGTGCTCGCTCCCCTCCGCTGCGATCCCGATGACCGGCTTCTTTCCGTATTCTCCGCTTTCCAGACCGGAGGCCATTTCCAGGAAGGTTTCGGCAATGAGCCTTTTCGTCTTTGCTTCCGACATTTGTCCTTCCTCCTCTATTTCTCCAGCAGTCCCTGGGCAAATTCCCGCATGGCTTCTCCGATGAGGCTTCTCACCCGGCTCTCGTCCAGGGCCCCTTCTTCTTCTCCGCTCTTCCCCTGGTTCTTCTCCAGCAGGAAGGAAACGCCGTCAAAGAGATTGGTCATGCGTCCCAGGAACAGGCTTCCCTTTCCTATGATCATGGCCCGCTGTACTTTCCCGCTCATGATCTCTTCTCTGGCAAAGCCCAGATAGGGCACGCCGGAAGGGATGTGGCCCTGGGTAGGCGCCCAGCCCATCATCCCGTGCTTCTCCACAAAGTCCGCTATGGCAGTCCGCTCCAGATCGCCCCGCTTCACCCCCAGGGCGGCGATCATCTTGTAGTTGGCTTCCGGCACGTCTCCTGCCCCCGCAGGCTTGGTGATGTCCGGGTTCTGCAGCTCCGGCGCATAGCGGTCCACATCGGTGATCTTCAGGCCTGCCTGGTCCAGAGGCGCCGTCACCAGGGACCCGATTACTGCCTGGGGCGAAGAGCCGGTCCCTACCATGTGGCGGCCTGTGACGTCGTTGCGGATCACCGGGCTTTCTCCGTCATTCTCCGTAATGAGCACGGCGAAGCCTGCGATCACGTCTTCCAGAATGGGCAGCCCCTTTTTCACATGGTCTTTCCCGTTCATCCCCAGCTTGGCCGTGCAGCCTCCCGCTGTCACCACTACCTTTTTGAACGTCCCGGCTCTGACCAGGGACGCCGCCGCCAACAGGGCGTGGGCCGGTCCGGCGCAGAAGCCTCTCATGTCCGACCCCGTAGCTCCTGTGAGACCGGCTACTTCGGCTGCCGCCTTTGCGAAATTTCCCCCGCCTCTCTGGTTCATGTCCCCGCAGGCTTCCTCACAGCAGTCGATCACATATTCGATCTCCGCCGCCTCTTCTCCTGTCACCGCCAGCAGGTTCAGCAGGGACAGTACGCTGGAGGCCTTCGTTACCAGATTTTCCAGCATTACATGGGCCGAAAGGTTGGTATCCACATCGTGGGCCCGCTTGACGGCTCCCACCAATTCACCCTGGTGATACAGGCCCTCGGCATGCTCCTCTTCCACCAGCTTCCGGATGGCCTCTCCGTCGTCCTCATTCTTATCCAGCACCGAAGCTTTCTCCGCCCCGATGAGGGGATGGGCCTCCAGCTTCTTCTTCGTTTCCGCCGCAAAGCTCTTTTCCAGCTTCACCAGATCGAAGGCGTCGCAGATCTGGATCAGCCCCAGGAACTGGTCCTGCTCCAGGATCTCTCCGAACTTCCCCCTGCGCTCCGCCTTCTCCGCTTTCTTTTCACACCAGGGCAGCTCCAGCTCTCTCAGGACCTGGCTCTCCAGGTTTCCGATATAGACCTGATTGGGAATGTATCCTGTGATCTCTTCGAAGCTCCTCAGGTGCCCCGGCAGCTCCTTCAGATACTCTGAATCCGGGTTCACCGTCTGCTCCGTGGTCTGAGTGGTCCCGCTCCTCAAAACCATATCCTGGGCCGCCGCCAGAGTGTAGGCCGCCCCTTTCAATACTGCGTAGTCCCCCATTTTTCTTTCACCTTTCTGTCCATCGATTTTTTCTATCCGCCCCTTCCGGGGCATGGCTTTTCTCTATTTTTCTTCAAGACGGAGAAAAGGCGTTTGTGCCGCCTTTTCTCTCTTCCTGCTACAATTGACTTCTGATGGCAGTCATTTCTTTCACGATGTCCTCTACATCCAGCACCATTTCCATCATGCTGATCTGCTCTTCGTACACCGCTTCATCGATCTCCGCCTTCATTTCCGGCTCACAGATGTGGTACACTTCGAGTCCCAACGAGACTCCCGCCAACGGACCTGCATAGGTCGGGTCTCCCAGGGTGACGGTCTCCGCCGCAAGACCTGCGGCTTCTCCTTCCGACGCCCCGAGCAGTACGATCAGATTTTCCTTTCCATACTGCTCCGCAAATTCCTTGACCCTTCTCTGATTTTCCAGATCCATGGCTCCTGCTGCCGTTCAGACAAAGCATTCCGTTGAAGAGAATACGACCTCCGCTCCTGCGGACTGGGCACATTCGGCTATGGCCGGACCCGGTATCCCGTCTCTGTCTCCGATGATGACTGCTTTCTTTCCCTGTAAAATGCTCATGCTCCTCCTCCTTTCTTCCTTGATTGATGCCTATTTTTGCTTCGGCACAGGTGCGCCTCATGTGATACACTTTTCCGAAAGCGTTTCTGCAACAATTGCAGCTTTGCAATGCGCTTTTCATGTGTCTCCAGAATGGGGCCTCTCTGTTGCCCGTACTTAAAATGGTTCTTACAGATACTTCTGTATCATGGCCTCTACGGCTTCCGCAGTGGCGTCATCCTTCACCAATTCTTCTTTCTTCTCTCCATCCTGGTAGATGGCCACCACCGGCAGCCCCATGATCTTCTGCCCGATGGCCAGGCGCCTGGCCTGGGTGGTGTTCAGCTTGCAGAATTTTATCTTCTCTCCATATTTCTCAGACAGGGCTTCCACATGGGGCATCAGGGCCGCACAGGGCGCACAGCCGTCCCCGAAGAAATCCACCAGCACCGGCCCTTTCGCCTGCAGCACTTCTTCTTCAAAGGTATTCTTATCGCATACTAACATCTTTCTTTTCCTCCTTCTCCCGGGGCCTTCCTTCCGGCTCTCCCCACTTTTTTTCTACGCTTATTCCTGTTCTTCTATATATTTTCCCGCCTGCACCGCCGCTATGGCCCCGTCGGCTGCCGCTGTCACCACCTGGCGCAGGCTCTTCACACGGATGTCTCCCGCCGCATATACCCCCGGTACGCTGGTCCGCATATCGTCGTCGGTCCGGATATATCCTCTCTCCATTTCCAGCTGTCCTGCAAAGACCTCCGAATTGGGTCTGAAGCCGATGAATACGAACACTCCGAAGGTCCCGTCCTCCTCGTCGGCGTGGATCTCCGTCCGCTCTCCGGTCTTGACATTTTCCACCACCATGCTTTCCAGCAGGCCGTCACCTTTCAGCTCCTTCACCACGCTGTCCCACAGGAAGGCCATCTTCGGGTTCTTGAAGGCTTTTTCCTGAATGGACTTGGCCGCCCTCAGCTCGTTCCGTCTGTGGATCACGGTCACCTTCCTCGCAAACCGGGTCAGGTACATGGCCTCTTCCACTGCGGCGTCTCCGCCTCCCACCACATAGACTTCCAGCTCTTCGAAGAACGCTCCGTCGCAGGTGGCACAGTAGCTGACTCCCTTTCCGGTGAATTCCTTCTCTCCCGGGCAGCCGATCAGCTGCGGAGAGGCGCCGGTGGCGATGATCACCGTCTTTGCCTGATAGCTCTCCTTCCGGCAGCGGATGGTCTTCAAAGCTCCGTCCAGCTCCAGGGACTCCACCTTATCCAGGACCTTTTCCGCTCCGAACCTGGCCGCCTGCTTGCTCATCCGATCGATCAGCGTCGGCCCCGACTCTTCCTCCAGGCTCCCCGGATAATTCTCGATCTCCGCCGTCTGCACGATCTGGCCCCCGTCCTTTTCCTGCTCTATGATCAAAGTCCTCAACCGGGCACGGCCTGCATAAAGTCCCGCTGTCAGCCCCGCTGGGCCCGCTCCCAAAATCACCACATCATACACTGTTCCGTTCATGGGTACTCCTTCTCCCTGTTGGGGTATTCCGAGGTCTATCGGTTTTCAATCACGATCACAAATCATTCGAGTTAAAAAATCAAGATTATTCTACTTTTTCACATCGGTCCGACCCTCTCTTTTTTCTTTTCTTCCTTCCTCTTTTGTGTCTTTGTCAAAGCAATGTTCATGCCAATCCGAAGCGCATATCGGGAAAAGAAATGAAAAGCGCCGTTATCTACAAGGTCAGGCCTGCTGCTTCCGCCGCTCTCTGACCCTGCAGATCCCCTTCCAGATCATAAAGACGATAAGCAGTATCCCCACATAGCCGTTGATCACATAGATGATGTTCACCAGCCGGTTGAAGGGCAGCGCCAGGCCGATGAAGCCGCCGGCAATGGCCAGGATGATGGTGACTATGACAAAGCTCTTGCTCTTCTCCACCGTAAACCGGGAGGACGCCTGCCACAGCAGAGGCACGGCGGTGGTATAGATCCCCGCTATGATGATGACGGAAAAGATTGTTGCAAAGCCCGGGTGGATCATTACGGCAATGACCAGAGAAGGGACCTGGGTCCCCGCCACATCGGCCACATAGGCCAGGAATCCCAACATCAGCACTAGACAGCCAAAGCTGAATCCCAAAGTACCCAGGAGAGACCCCAGAGTGGCTTCCCTCTCGCTGTTGGCGCTTTTCCCCATGGCTGCCAGAAACGCTGCCAGCCAGAGCATACAGAAGCCAACATAGGAGCTGGCTGAGATGAACCAGTTGCTTCCGGCCTGCATCACCTCTACACGGCCTTCCTCTATCAGCCTGGCCCCTTCGGCGATGCCGGAGAAGTTGGAAAGCACCGCATACAATCCGATGCCCACGGCAATGAGCACTATGATGGGCCCTATCCGCCCTATGATATCCACTATCCTGCCCAGCCCGCAGATGACCGTACTGCCGGCCAGGACCACGATCAGTATGCCGCCCACATAGGTGGGAAGGCCGTAATGCTGATTCAGGGTGGCGCCGGCGCCGCCTATCATCACCACATAGGACATGAACACGAAAGCGATGGTGAAGAAGTCGTAAAAAGCGCCGATGTATTTCCCACAATAATACTGGAATATCTCGCTGCCCTTGGAAAACTGTTCCCGGTAGCCCGTGACGATAAAATCCCTGGAAACATAGATGAACAAGATGAACATGACCAGAATGGTCAGCAGGCCCTGGTATCCGTAGGATGTAAAGTATTGCAGAATTTCCTGGCCTGTGGCAAAGCCGGAGCCGATGAGAAAAGCGATGAAAGCTCCCGCAAATTTAAATACATTTCCCCATTTTACAATTTGTTTTTCCTGCATGGTATACCTCTCTTTTCTGACAGGGATCGCCTCTGCAAGCCGCCAAAGGATATGACCGGCAGCCTTACAAAAAGGCGGGACGGAACGGGAAGAAAAGCCGTCCCGTCCTGCCGTCGGAGCTGTCGCTCAGAATCGTTTACTCAAAGACTGTCTGACCGTCCACTTCGGTCTGAAGGGCCGCCAGGGCCTTTTTCACCAGCTTCATTCTCACTTTATAGCTGCCTTCCTCGCCCAATGTGGGATTTCCCAGAGGATAGGGGATGCCGGTGGCCGGTACGATGCGGTTGGCCCCTATGGTCAGGGAGATGGGAACCACCGTGCATACATGCACCACAGGGATGCCTGCTCTTTCGATTTCTTTTACCATCGTTGCACCGCAACGAGTGCAGGTTCCTCAGGTAGAGGTGAGGATGACGGCGCTTATGCCATCGTCCAGGAGCTTTTTGCTGAAGGATTCGCCGAACCTTTTGGCATTGCCAATGGAGGTGCCGGTGCCGGTGGTGGTTATGAAATAGTTCGCCACCTCTCCGATCTCGCCGGCTTTTTCCAGCTCCCGCAGCGCATCCAGGGGAACTACCAGATTGGGGTTTTCCAATACAAAGGCTCTGTCGTAGCCTCCGTGAATGGTCATGAAGTCGTCCTTGCTCATGCGCTCCATGCCCTCCACGCTGTATACTCCGTATTTGGTGGCACTGGAGGATTCGATCCTGTCGGGATTGCCCTGGGGAACGATGCCGCCGGAGGTCACCACGGCCACCTTGGCATGCTTCATGTCCTTCACCGCCGGATTGGGGGCCACTCTGTCAAACTTGGGCATGGGGTATTCGGTCACAAAGGGTTCCCCCGCCATCTTCTTGAGCAGCATTTCCACCGCTCTGGCCGAGCCTCTTTCTTCTGCGAAGTAATTGACCCGGATGCCTCTTTCAATGTAGCCCTCTTCGGCAGGCGACAGGATTTCTTCACCCTTGACCATTTTTTTCGCCAGAGCCGCCAGCTTCGGCATGGATTTCCTCATATCGGCGGCGGAATCTCCCGTCAGGATGATGTGGATGTCCTTCTTGAACATGTCGGCGCCGGGATTTTCCAGATACATGCCCGTCACCACGGGAATGCCCAGCTTTTCTTCCACCGCCCTGGCGATGGTCCCGCAGGCCACGCCGTACCGGCCTGCATTGAAAGCTGGTCCCGCCACAAACACTGCCGGATCATACTTCCGTATCATTTCTATCAGCTCATCGGTAGCCTTTTCCAGGTTTTCCCCGAAATAGCTGTCGCCGCAGATGGCGGTGGCCACCACTTCATATTCGTCTCCTAGGGCGGCCTGCAGGGCCATGCCCGGTCCGACAGTGCCGGGACGGATCTCCGGCGGGATGTCCGCCTTCTCCTCGCCGCCAATTCCTGCAAAGAAGTTGTTTATATAGTGAACTACTTTTATCTTTTCCATGTCCGCACCTCCCTAATAGCCTCTGGCCGCCAGCCGGTTGAATCCGTTGGCGATGGTAGAGGCGATGATGATCTGAAGCTCCGCTTCAATGCTCCCGTCGGGCCTCAGGCTTCCTTCGTATCCGCCTATCATGGTCTCTATGAAATCCAGGGTCCCTATGATTTTTTCCATGGGGGGGAACTCAATGATGAGATTTCCCTGCCCGCAGGAAACCAGGGCGTCCGCTTCCTCCACGGCGTCGGCCAGGGATTGGGATTTCCCGTCTCTGCCGGGGAATTCGTCGGTGATCAGCACCACCTTTACCCCCTTCTGGCTGACCTTTTTGCAGTTCATCATCAGATCCGTATCCGGGTTTCCGTAACCCTCCTCTGTGATCAGAACGCCGTCCAGGCCCATATATTCCGCCAGCTTGGCCACCATGTCCGAGGAACGCTCCTTATCCGCCAGGAATACGTTCTCGTTGGTGAGGATGACGCCCACAAAATTCAGGTCCTTGCCGTGGCGCTTATACAGATCCACTATGACCGGGTTGTTCTGATGATGATAGGTGGTCACCTTGTCACAGGGAGCCACGCAGTTGCCGCTGATGATGGCCCCATCCATGATCTCCGTGGGATACATGATGGTGGGGATGAACTGCTTGGCGTCCACTCCGTAATAATACGTATCGTGGAGAAGACCTTGAGATTGAAGCATATGGATATAGCCCACCTTGGGGAGATCCGGGTATTCCTTTATCTGCTCCAGCAGAGGCTTGGTCTCATAGACCACCACTTCATCCGGCTCCACATTTCTGCCCGCTTCCCCTACATAGGCGGCGATCTTCAGGCCCGCTTCCCGGCCTGCGGCTTCGTAATCGTGAGTTTCCAGGCCTTCCTTCGGCTCTATCACCACGCACACATTATAGGTTTCGGAAAAAGGCGTATACTTGGCGGCGGGACCGGACATATCGATGACGCCCTCCTGAAAGCCCACGATCCTCCCGCAGGTGATTACCGTGGCGCCTACCAGGGCATGGGTCCTTCCGCTCCCCACTTCCTGTACCTTATTGACGAACCCGGGAAACATCCCGCCGCTCCCGGATACCTTTACCCGGGGCTCCAGCACATCCTTTACCGGGGCGATCCTTACGGATTCTCCCGGTCTCGCCAACTCCACCTTGGCGCTGATGATCCGCTCGTCCCCCAGAACCTTCTTCACGATCTCTTCGCTGTTGATGTAGAGAACGTGATCTTCCACCCTGGTCTCGCTGCCGAACTGTACGTCTCTGATTTTGATCTTACCCAACTCTAATTTCAAAATGACACCTCCTCGCTTTACCGCGCATAACTTATCCTGCTGCTTCTATCCTCTTAAAGGTTCCCCTTCCAGCATTCTCTTCACGAGAGACAGGTCCACCGTCTTAAAATCCTCCCGGATATGCTCCGGCCAGGGCGGCAGGCCCTTCTGGCTCAGGAATTTTTCCGCCCCCTCTATGCTGTTTTCAATCAGATGCACGCTTTCCAGCCAGTCCTGGCCTTCAGACCTCTGTGCGTCTAAAACGATGGTCTTGAAAGGGGTCTGGTTTGGCTTCAGGCTCCCGGCCATGGGATGGTTCAAAAGCCGGCAGCCCTGATGAATGCAGTCTCTCGCCGCCTTCAGGACCTCCAGATATGTCCCGCCGTCCAGAAAGCGGCATTCCACCTGATCCGGACAGCGATTCCTGACCTTGTCATTGTTGGTGACGATCAAGGGCTTTGTTTTCATCTTTCCTCCCGCCTCCAAAGGTTTTTACTCTTGCAGCTTCTCTGCCATCGTAAAACGCAATACCTGTGCCAAAAACCATCGATTTTGCCCATGGCTTTCAGTCCTCCTTATTTTTCAACAAAAAGCAGGTTTTTTATTCCTCTCTTTTCAACAGCCCTCCCCATGTTCATGCTGAATTCTCTTTCAAAAATAGAGAAATAAATTGCTTGACAAGGAAATAAATTTCACGATAAAATAGAGCCAACCTAAAAGGAAATCAGGAGGTGCGGCCATGGCCGGCGACAACTTACCAGCTTCGCTCCAGCCCTTTTTTTTCGACAGCAGAAATCCGGCTTTCCGGAAAACCCTGCAGCTTTGCCGCAAGGCCGCCACATCCTCCGCCAATCTCCTGCTGGCGGGAGAGTCTGGCACCGGAAAAGAAGTCCTGGCCCACTATGTCCGCTGCACCGGAGAGCGCCGGGACGGCCCCTTTGTGGCCGTAAACTGCTCTTCCTATACGGAAACTCTGCTGGAATCGGAATTGTTTGGCCACGAGCAGGGTTCTTTTACCGGCGCCACCACTACAAAGCAGGGGAAACTGGAGCTGGCGGAAAAGGGTATCTTCTTTCTCGACGAGGTGGGGGACATCTCCCAGCATACGCAGCTGAAGCTGCTTCGGGTCCTGGAAACCAAGTGTGTGGAACGGATCGGCTCCACCCAGAGCCGGAAAATAGATTTCCGCCTGATCTCCGCCACCAACGTGGACCTGCGGGACGCCATTCAGAACGGAGTTTTCCGGGAGGATTTCTTTTACCGCATCAGTACCATCGTGATTCCCATCCCCCCTCTCCGGGAGCGCCCCGAGGACCTTCCCTCTTTGGTGGATTTTTTCCTGAAACAGTCCAGCGCAGAAAACAACATCCCCATCGTCGCCATGGAAAAGGAGGCGGAGCGTTTCCTCTATGAATACGATTATCCGGGAAACATCCGGGAATTGAAGAGCATCATCGACAGAATGGTGATCTTTTCAGAAAAGGGCGTCGTCACCAGAGACGGCATCCCCGTCATGCATTCCTATTATAAAGACAGGTCGGAGACGGCTGCGGAGAGCCCTTTTTCGGAAATCGTCCCTTTCCAGCAGTTCAAGCGCAACAGTGAAAGAGAATATCTGAACTGGGTCCTGGGGCAGGTAGGAGGGAATGTGGCGGAAGCTGCCCGGCAGCTGCAGATGAGCAGCCGGCAGCTCTTCAACAAAATCAACGATCTGGAACTGAAGAAGTAGGAAGGGAGGCTGTCCGGAGAACGGCCCGGGCCACGCCCTCCCAGCTGACCCGCCCCAGCTGCGGCAAGGGAGAAGGCGGCGCCGAAAGAGCCTCCTGAATGCGCTGGGCCAGATTCCTTTCAAAAGCCGGCAGAGCCGCCGGATCCGGGGAATCCACATCCAGCATGGGCGGCGGCGGAAGGAAGCGGACGCCGTGGCCCTCTATGTTTTCGTCCATCCATTCCCGGATGCCAGGCAGATCCGTGCACAGGACCTTTGCCCCGCAAGCCAGGGCCTCCGCCAGCACCAGAGGCAAGCCTTCATAAAAGCTGGGAAGCACAAAGAGATCGCAACTGTTCAGAAGCTCTGCCAGATGCGGTTGAGACAGATTGCCGGGAAGCGCCACCGGATAGGGGCATTGGCGGACCAGCCCCATAAGAGGCTCCGGGTCTGCGGCGCCCCGGCCCCCGGCCAGAGTGAGGCGCAGGGCGTCCCTTTCATAGGGAAGGTGATCCATCGCCCGGAGCAGGCTGAACACACCCTTCTTTTCCGAAAGCTTTCCCGCAAACACGATATGAAAGTCTTCGTGAGCCGGGACCTCCGGAATCCGGCGAAAAACCCGGCTGTTGTATCCGCTTCCGATAACGCTCACTCTCTCCGGCGTCAGCCCGCAGCAGCGGCAAACAGTCTCCTTCTGTTCCCGGTGAAGGCAAAACACATGGTCCAGGCACTGTATCTGAGCCAGGATATATTCTCTCAGCAAGGGATTGCTCTGCAGCTGCCGCAGATCCGTCCCGTGGCAAAAGGCAAAAATCCTTTGTCCGGGGAAGGCTTCTCTCACCACAGCCGTGAGGAGATAAAGATGATGGCACAGGATCAGGTCCGGCCGGAAGCTTTCTGCGGCTTTTCGTATGGATTTCAAAAAAGCAGACCGGAAGAGCCCTGCCTGCTCCGGCGTCATATCTCTGTACCGTATGCTTTCATAAGGCATTTCATCGGACATGCCCGCCATGGGAAAAGGGAGCTCCCCGCTGCGGAAAAAGACCGGAAAAAACTCCGTCCCTTCCGGAAGCGTGACCCTGTCTTCCGGATAGACCCCGGCGATCACGGCCTGCTCCTGTCCCAGCCCGTCCAGGGCGTTGACCAGTTCCGTCAGATACACGCCGCTGCCGGTACTGTGGGGCTTCTGGGCGCTGATACTCAGTATTCTCATATGCGCCGGCAGGCGACAGCCTCTACCTCTACAAGAGCGCCCTTGGGCAGCGCCGCCGCCTGGATGGCCGCCCGCGCCGGGAAGGGCTCCCGGAAGTACTCGGCATAAACCTTGTTCATCTCGGCAAAGTTGGCGATATCGCTGAGAAACACGGTGGTCTTGAGAACATCATCCATGGTACATCCCGCCGCTTCCAGGATGGCCCGGACATTATCCAGAGAACGCCGGGTCTGTCCCTGGATATCCTGTGAGGGAAATTCCCCGCTGACAGGATCCGCCGGCAGCTGGCCGGAAACAAACACCAATTCTCCCTCTGCCGCAGTGGCCTGGGAATACGGCCCGATGGCGGCGGGAGCGTTTTGTGTAACGATTGCTTTTTTCATGGTCGCAGCCTCCTTTTTGCTTTTACTGTTCACTATGTTTTCAACACATTTTGTCTTTTGATGATAACACCCCCGGGCGCCCGCTGCAAGCAAAAATCCTGTTTCACAAAACTTGAAGAGTGGATGGGGTGTATTTACTCCTGTAAAATGAGGTCTTGGCGTGTTTTTGCAAGCTCTTGCAGTTCATCGGTAAACCCGCTGCCGCTGAACAGAATATAGCAGAGCTTTCGCTTATCCTTCTGCCAGGGCACAGTCGCAGCCTTTTTCTCCAGCTCGCGGAGGATATTCACGCCCACCGGTTCCGACCAGTATTTGCATTCGCCGAGAATCAGATTGCCACCCTCCGGGTCAAGGGCAGCGATGTCGATTTCCGTATCGCCGCTCCAGTAGCGGCCAAGCTTTGCAAAGTGAAACGGCCATGCACCATCCGCATTTAAGCTCCACATCTTTTCCCGGCAGACATCCTCATACACAAACGCTGCGTGGTAGCTCACAAAGCCATCTTTGATCTTTTTCATGACGATACTGCTGTTGCCGCTTTCAATAAGGCTCTTGTTGGGATAGATGAAGGCGAACCAGAAGCGGATGTAGTTGTCCTTGATTTTGTAAAGTCCCTTTTTGCTCTTTTCGGGGTTATTCTCGGTGACGGGCACTTCGCGTTCAATAATCTCAAGATCAATAAGCGTTTTCAGATATTTTGTCAGGCTTGTGGCCTTCACCTCCATTGCCGATGCGATAGAGGAGAGCTTGCTGTTGCCGGCGGCAATGACCTTAATAAGCGAGAAGTAACTGCCAATCTCCGACACCTCTTGCTGAAGCAGGAAGGTTGGTTCATCGTACAGATATCCAGATCTGTCGAGAACGCATTGCTGGATTGCGCGATAAATGTCCTTATGCCCGGCAAAGGATTCGATATACTTGGGCACGCCGCCGGTCACTGCGTACAGCTCTATCATATGGCGCCTGTCGGTTTTTGGGAAAAACTCGTGGTAGTAACGAAATGGAATCGGAGCAAGCCTTATCTGCGCGGTGCGCCGCCCATACAGCGGACTGTTATAGGACAGCGTCTGGGAGACCATCATGGATATGAGCGAACCACATAGAATGACCATGATATTTTTATCCTTCAGCTGTTCTTCCCAAATGCGCTGAAAAACAGAGGGGAATGCCGGATTGGACTTTCCGATATATTGAAATTCGTCAATGACGATCACGGGTTTGGAATCGAACGGAGTCTCCATAATAGCTTTGAAGATCGCGTCCCAGCTTGGTACGCTGGCAGCGCGCAACAGATTGTTGCCGATAAATTCGGCAGCTTTGTCTTTGAAGGCGTTTCGGTTTTGCGCTTCTGATTCTTCGCTTGCAAGAAAGAACATCGCTCTCTTATCACGGATAAACTCCGAAATCAAAGTCGTTTTTCCCACACGCCGTCTTCCGTACATAATTACAAGCGACGCACCGTCACGCGCATACTCGTTTTGCAGGTTTTCCATTTCCTTTTCGCGATCAACGAACTGAAGCATTGTCAGCACCTCTCTTTCCATGTATTTATTATACTCCAAATTATAATAATTTCAAGCATAATAATTGACGGTTTCTGTCGAGAGAGTAAGGGCCGTTACTTTTCAAGGGGGGCGCCAAGGGGATGGCCCGCCTGGAGGCCTTTGAATAGTAACTAAGGGCTATTCCATTTTATCTTCAACCGCTTCCCGCTCCTTTGCCTCATATAACTCCCGCATCTGAACAGGGCGCAGCCACCGGCTGCGCCCTGATTTTTTTCTTTGTCCTCTTTCAAACGACGGCTGCAGCTTTCTATCAGCTGAAAGCACCGGCCTTCGTTTTCACTGCGCTTTTGAGGTACGCATCATAGGCGGCCCTTCAGTCCCCCAGGTTCTGCACCATGCGGACTGCGATTATGAGCGCCTGTTCCCTCGTGGCGTTTGCATACCCGTTTGCCTCCTGCGCACTGGTGATGTTCTTAGGCGCAAAGAGGTTGTTGCCCATGCCCGAAATGATTCCGTTTGCCGCCATGAAATATACGCTGTCCCTGGCATAATCGGAAATCTCCGCATCGTCTGCAAACGCCGCTCCCTTTGTATAATTCAAAGTAAAATCTGCGTCTGTGGCAAGGCTCCAGCCCGGCATGGAGACCTTCTTGAACACGCGGGTCAGCATGGTGGCCGCCTGCTCGCGGTTGAGCAGGGCGTCGGGTGTAAAGGTGGTGGCAGACGTGCCGTTGACCGCTCCGATGTTATAGGCCTTCAGCACCTCCGCATCCTTGCAGTCCGTAAAGGGGTCGTTGACCGCAGGAATGGCAGCAGTGCCCGACAGGGCCTCGTACGCCTTCACCGCCACCGCCGCAAATTCAGCTCTGGTGATGTCCTGGGTCAGATCCGCATTTTGCAATCTCTCGGGAATCAGCCTCAGTGCGTCGGCCTCCGCCAGCTCTGCCTTTGCCCAGCTGGAAGCCGTCCATTCTTCCTCATCCAATTCTTCCCCGACGGTGAATACCTCCGTCCAGCCGGAATATACCCTCTCCGGCTCTTCCCCGTCGCTGTCCTGTTCCAGCATGAATCTCAGCTTCATATAGACCTTGTGGTTGGTCAGATCAAAGGTGCAATATGCCTCGTCGCCGGTGGGGACGCAGATTTCCGGGAAGATCGCCTCTGCAAAAATGCGGTAGCCGTCAAAGGCCAGTATCTCATCCACCATCGCATCATAGGTCATGGTGGTCATCCATCTTCCATGCTCGTCCACACTGCTCCAGGTATCCGTTCCGGAGCATTTCCAATCGCTTTCAGAATCGATGGACCAGTCCATCTGCACCACGACCCTTGTCTGGTATTCCGCTTCCGCCGTGCCGAGCAAGAAGCTCCTCAGGGATGCGGGTATCGTATAGGTCACATAGATCTGGTCGGTATGCTCCACCGCATAGTCCGGGATGTCGTCGTCCAGGGCCGCTTTGGGCGCCTGGGGCGCCTCCACGCTGGCCGGCAGAGCCGCAAAAGCCGCCATGGGCAGCAATGTCAGGCACATGATCAGTGCCAGTGATATGGCAAATAGTCTTCTCATTTGTATTGACCTCCTGAATGTTTTGATAGGTTTCAAATGCTGGCGGCGTCCGCCCTCTTTGTCCCCTTCCCGTTTCTTCGCATATAGAATAGCACCGAACGCCCCTCCGTGCTTACACCCGAATCGGGGGTGTTCTGCGTTTTTCCGGGGGATATTTGGGAAAGGGTTACTATTCAAGAGCGCCAGGGGGCGGTTTGCCGGGCCTTCGCAAGGGGCGCCAGGGGGGCGGTTTGCCGGGCCTCCGCAGGACCAGCTAAGAATTT
>JAUNBO010000011.1:0-3611 GCA_030527065.1 Bacillota bacterium
GTTTTTGGAGGTGTTTGAATGGCTAACTTCACCCAAAAGGAGTTTGGCGGCCTGTACGAACTCACCGACGCCGCAAGGGCGGAACTGGTGGATTCCAAGTACTACAACGTCGACCTGACTCCCACATCTGTATCCCAAAGAACCTGGACTACATATCATATTGCCATGCTTTGGGTCGGCATGTCCATCTGTATCCCCTCTCTGTCCCTGTCCTCCGCCCTTATCGGCTTCGGCGTTTCGCCCTGGCTGGCGGTGATCAACGTGGCACTGGGGAACCTGATCGTGCTGATCCCCATCCAGCTCAACTCTCACATCGGCACCAAGTACGGCATCCCCTTCCCGGTCTTCGCACGGTTGACCTTCGGATTCAAGGGCGCCCAGATCCCGGCTCTTTCAAGAGCCATCGTGGCCTGCGGCTGGTGCGCGGTGCAGTCCTGGGTAGGCGGCGGCGCCATCGCTGCCATCCTGGGCTGCTTCATCCCCAAAATGATGGATCCCACCTGGACCGTCGGCCTGCCCGGCAACCCCAACGTAGCCATAGGGCAGCTCATCGGCTTCGTCATCTTCATGGTATTCATCGCCTGGGTAGCCTACACCGGCTCCGAGGGCATCAAATGGGTCCAGAGCATCGGCGGTCCCCTGCTGGTCCTGGTCATGATCGCCCTCTTCGCCTGGTCCATAGGTCAGGCCAACAGCGCCGGCTATGCCTTCGGCGAGGTCATGGCACAGCCCAACAATGAAGAGGCCATTGCCGCCAGCGGCGGTTTCTGGTACGTCTATCTGGCGGGCCTTACCGGCAACATCGCCTTCTGGGCCACCATGGCGCTGAACATCCCGGACTTCTCCCGCTACGCCAAGTCCCAGAAAGCGCAGTTCTGGGGCCAGCTGCTGGGCATGCCCATCCCCATGTTCATCTGCGCCTACATCGGTGCGTTCTTCGCACAGGCCACTCAGCTCTCCATGGGCGCGGCCATGTTCGACCCCACCGGCGTATTCTACTATGTGGACAACAAGCTGGTGGTCTTCGTCTGCGCCCTGGGCGTAGCCGCCGCCACCATCACCACCTGCGTGGCCGCCAACGTGGTTGCGCCTGCCAACGGCATATCCAACATTTCGCCCACAAAGATATCGTATAAGAAGGGCGTTATCATCACCTGCCTGGTGGCGGTCTTCGTCACCCAGCCCTGGTGGATCTACGGCTCCGGCGCCGCCTATGTATTTGGCTGGCTGAACAACTACGGCGCCATTCTGGCTCCTCTGGCCGCCATCTTCATTGCAGACTACTTCATCTGCAAGCAGAAGCGGATAGACGTGGCCGGGCTCTTCGCCGGTTCCGCCGGAAGGTATTGGTATTCCGCAGGCTGGAACGTCAAGGCCATCATCGCCTGGATCGTGGCTTTCATCATCCCCCTGCTGGGCAACACCGTATTCCTTTATGACGGCGGCGCTCTCAACTTCCTGGATTGGCTGGCTGCCAACGCCTATATCGTATCCTTCGTCATCGGTTTCGTCGTCTACTGGCTCCTCATGAAGAACGAGAAGGTCTCCTTCGTCACCGAGGAAGAGCACGAAGCCTTCACCGAAAGAGCGGCATAGGAATAACCAACAGCTTTATAACAGGCACTTAAAAGAGACAGAAGCTTTTGCCCCTTGCAAAAGCTTCTGTTTTCAAAAAAACAATTGGAGGTATGTTTCTATGGATTTCATCATCAAGAACGGCACCATCGTGACCGCAAAATCCACTTTCAAGGCGGACCTGGCCGTAAAGAACGGCAAGATCGCCGCCATCGGCCAGAAGCTGCCGGTGCCAAAGGGTGCGGAAGTGGTGGACGCCAAGGGCCTGCTGGTCCTCCCCGGCGCCATAGATGGCCACACCCATCTGGCCATGCCCTTCGGCGGCACCATCTCCAGCGACGATTACTACACCGGCACCCGCTCCGCCGCCTGCGGCGGCACCACCACCGTCTTCGATTTCATCCTGCAGGCCAAGGGCGAGCCCATGCTGGACGCCATCAAACGCAGGGACGCTCTGGCGGCCCCGGATGCAGTGGTGGACTATTCCTTCCACATCGGCGTGGGAGACGTCACCACCCCGGAGCTTCTGGACTCCATGGCCGACGCCGTGAAATTCGGCATTCCTTCCTTTAAAGTATTCATGGTCTACGATTTCGGCGTAGACGACGGCCAGTTCTACCAGGTCCTTCAGAAGGCTGCCAAGATCGGCGCCCTGGTGGGAGTCCATGCGGAGAACCGGGAGGTCAACAACGTGCTGGTGAAGCAGTACCTGGCAGAAGGAAAGACCGACGCCTGGTGGCACTACATGTCCAAAAACGAGGCCGTAGAGGGAGAAGCCGACGTCCGGGCCATCAATCTGGCGAAAATGGCCGGCACCGCTCTGTACATCGTCCACCTGGCCAACAAGCAGGGCATGGAAGCCGTAAAGGCTGCCAGAGACGAGGGCTATCCCATCTTTGCCGAGACCTGCCCCCAGTACCTGTATTTCACCAAGGAAGTCTACAAGAGAGAGCGGGGACGGGATTTCGTCTGCTCGCCGCCCATGAAGGGCAAGGAGAGCCAAGATGCGCTATGGGAAGGCATCAGGACCGGCGACATCGCCACCATAGCCACCGACCACTGCCCGTTCACCAAAAAGGAAAAGGATTGGGGCATCAAGACCAAGGACGGCAAGAAGGGCAACTTCACCACCATTCCCAACGGCTGCGCCGGCATAGAGAACATGTATCCCTACATTCTCTCTGAGGCCAACAAGGGCCGCATCTCCTTCAACAAGGCGGTGGAGCTCTGCGCCACCAACCCTGCCAAACTTTTCGGCCTGGATCATCTGAAAGGCGCACTTCAGGTGGGTCTGGATGCGGACATCGTCCTCTACGATCCCAAGAAGAGCGTCACCATCCACAATAAGGACATGCACGGGGCCCTGGACCACACCATCTGGGAAGGCGCTCCCCTGAAGGGCTATCCGGTAGCCACCTATTCCCGGGGACGCCTGGTCTTCAAGGACGGCAAGTTCCTGGAGAAAAACGCTCCCAAGGGCTCCGGCAAGCTCATCAAATGTAAGCCTCTGAAGTTCAAGACTCCGGAGCTGTAGAAAAGACCCCGCCCTCCGGGGCGGAACATAGACGTATGGGTTTTTACGGCGCTGCCCGAAGCAGCGCCGTTTTTCTCTCCCCGTATTCCTCCCTGCCTCTCGCACTCTCCCCTTCTGCCCGTTCCGGCCTCTTTTCCCCTTTTCTGAAATTCCCTGTTGCATTGAACTCCAAAATACAATATAATGTGTATCGTGAACATAAAACAACAATATACTGTATTTTGGAGGAGTCATTTATGAAGACAGTGATAAAGAGAGACGGGAGCCAGGTCCCCTTCAACGGCCTGAAGATCAAGACCGCCATCCGCAACGCCATGCTGGAGACCAGGGAAGGCGCCGACGACAAGCTGGCGGGAGAGATCGCCGCCGCCATCGAAGAGCAGGTGGAGCGGTCCCGGCGCCAGGTGAACGTGGAGGACATCCAGGACATGGTGGAAGACTTTCTCATGGCCAGCCAGAGGAAGGACGCCGCCAAGAAATTCATCATCTACCGCTATGAGCG
>JAUNBO010000011.1:3711-21049 GCA_030527065.1 Bacillota bacterium
CAGTTCCTTTCCGGCCGCACCTTCTGGGTGGGCAGCACCGACGTGTCCAAATTCTACCCCATGTCCAATTACAACTGCTCCTTCCAGGTGATAGACAGCTTCGCCTCCTTCCGGGACATCTTTTACCTCCTGATGGTAGGCTCCGGCGTAGGCGTGCGCATCCTCAAGTCTGATGTGGAAAAACTGCCGCCGGTGCGGACGGACCTGGAAATCATCCATGAATCCTATACGCCCATGCCCAGGGCCCTGCGCCAGGACAGCACCGCCCTGGAATTCACCCACAACGATACCGTAAAGATCACCATAGGGGACAGCAAGGAGGGCTGGGTCCAGTCCATGGACTATTTCCTCCGCATCCTCTACAGCGCAGAGTACCGGAAAATCAAGACCGTCATCCTCAACTACGACCATGTGCGGGCAAAGGGCGAAAGGCTCAGGACCTTCGGCGGCACCGCCAGCGGCCATTCCAGCATGAAGAACATGTTCACCAAGATCACCCGGGTCATAGAAAAGGCCTCCGCCCGCTCCACCACGGACCGGGTAAAGCTCCTGCCCGTGGATTGCCTGGACATCGCCAACATCATAGGGGAAAACGTGGTGGTAGGCGGCGTCCGGCGGACGGCGGAGATCGTCCTTCTGGACCAGGACGACCAGGAAAGCATCCAGGCCAAGAACAGCCTCTATAAAAAGGTGGACGAAAAGTGGGTGATAGATCAGGAGATCGCCCACCGACAGATGAGCAACAACTCCATCTACTACACCAGAAAGCCCACCCGGGAGCAGCTTCACTGGCATTTGCAGCAGATGCGCTATTCCGGAGAGCCCGGCTGGGTGAACCAGGAAGCGGGAGCAAAGCGCCGCCCCAACTTCAACGGCGTCAATCCCTGCGCGGAGATCCTTCTGGATTCCAAGGGCCTCTGCAACCTGACCACCGTCAACGTGATGGCCTTTGTCCGGGAAGGCCGGCTGGATCTGGAAGGGCTGCTGGAGGCCCAGCGCCTTTCCGCCCGGGCAGGCTACCGCATGACCTGCACGGAGCTGGAGATCCCGGAATGGAACGCCGTACAGCAGCGGGACAAGCTTCTGGGCTGTTCCCTCACAGGCTGGCAGGACATGGTGAACGCTCTGGATATGGGCAAAGAGGAGCAGGCCGCCCTTCTTGCCCAGCTGAAGGAGGCCGCCCGCCGGGCCGCCTGCCAATATGCGGCGGAGCTGGGCCAGGCGGAGCCCCTTCTTGTGACCACAGTGAAGCCGGAGGGGACCCTGAGCCTCCTGCCCGTGGTTTCCAGCGGCGTCCATTTTTCTCACGCCCCCTACTTTGTCCGCCGGATCCGCATCAGCAGCGACGACCCTCTGGTAAAGGTCTGCGAGGACCTGGGCTATCCCGTATTCCCGGAGGTGGGACAAGACAGGGAGACCTGCGTCACCAAGGTGGTGGAATTCCCCGTCCAGGCCCCTCCGGGCCGCATGAAGGCCGACGTTTCCGCCGTGGAGCAGCTGGAGATTTACAAAATGTTCATGACCCACTATGTGGAGCACAACTGCAGCATCACCATCCACGTCCGGGAGCAGGAATGGGACGCCGTAGAGGAATGGGTCTGGGAGAACTGGGACGACACCGTGGCCCTTTCCTTCCTCGCCTTCGAAGACAACTTCTACGAGCTGCTTCCCTTTGAAGAGATCTCGGAGGAAGAATTCCGGGCCCGCAGCCAGGCCATGGGCCCCTTCGTCCCCTCCCTCATCTCCAGGTACGAGAAGGAAGAGGTGGAATACGACCTGGGCAGCGACGGCTGCGAAAGCGGCGTCTGCCCCATCCGATAGCTCCCGCCGCCTTTTCTCCCAGGGCCGGCCCCCGTCTTTACCGGGCCGGCCCTTATTTTTTTTGTTGACAAATGAAAAGGCCTCCTGTACTATTGTATACGAATGTACAATCCATCGGGATCCTGCAAATCAGAGAGCGGCAGGATTCCTTGCGACAGACTGCGGCCGCTTGTTCCCACAAACGGAGCAGGCGAACGAGAGGCCATTTTGCGGAAGCAGATGGCCGGCTACCGGCGGAGGGCTTTTTTTTATGAAAAAAACACTGGCATACAAGATTTTAGAGGCGCATCTTTTAGAGGGAACTCTGGTTCCCGGAGAAGCCGTCACCATCCGGATGGATCAGACCCTTACCCAGGATTCCACCGGCACCATGGTCTATCTCCAGCTGGAGGCCATGGAAGTAGAGGAGATCAAAACGGAGCTTTCCGTGGCTTACATAGATCACAACATGCTCCAGACCGGCTTTGAGAACGCCGACGACCACGAGTTCATAAAGAGCGTAGCAAAGCGCCACGGCGTCCTGTTCTCCAAGCCCGGCGGCGGCATCTGCCACCAGCTTCATCTGGAAAATTTCGGCGTCCCCGGCAAGACCCTGCTGGGCTCCGACAGCCACACCCCCACCGGCGGAGGGCTGGGCATGCTGGCCATCGGCGCCGGCGGCCTGGATGTGGCCGTGGCCATGGCGAAAGGGACCTACAGCCTCACCGTCCCCGGCGTCATCGGCGTACGCCTTACCGGGAAGCTGTCTCCCTGGGTCTCCGCCAAGGACGTCATCCTCTACGTCCTGCAGCAGCTCAGCGTAAAGGGCGGCGTAGGCAAGATCGTGGAATATTACGGCCCCGGTGTGGCCGGCCTTTCCGTTACGGACCGGGCCACCATCACCAACATGGGCGCAGAGCTGGGAGCCACCACCTCCCTTTTCCCCAGCGACGAAAACACCAGAGCCTATCTGGCCTCCCAGGGACGGGCTGAGGCCTGGATCCCCCTGGCCGCCGACGAAGGGGCCCTTTACGACGCTCATCTGGATGTGGACCTTTCCGCACTGGTCCCCCTGGCCGCCTGCCCCCACAGCCCGGATAACGTGAAAACAGCGGAGGCCATAGGCCCCATCGCCGTGGATCAGGTGGCCATCGGCAGCTGCACCAATTCCTCCTATACGGACCTGATGAAGACCGCAGCCATCTTAAAGGGCCGGAAGATCCATCCCAACGTCAGCCTCGTCATCGCCCCCGGCTCCAGCCGCATTCTGGCCAAGCTGGCGGAAAACGGCGCTCTGGCGGATCTCATCAACGCAGGAGCCCGCATCATAGAGTGCGGCTGCGGCCCCTGCATAGGCATGGGCCAGTCTCCAAAATCCGGCGGCGTCTCCCTGCGCACCTTCAACCGCAACTTCAAGGGAAGAAGCGGCACCAGGGATGCGGAGGTCTATCTGGTCAGCCCGGAAACGGCGGCGGTTTCCGCCCTCACCGGCGTCCTGACCGACGGACGGCGGTCAGGCCTGGAGTTGCCCCCCATAGAGCCGGTGGATTTCCAGCCCCGGGACAGCTTCCTCATCCGCCCCGACGGCTGCAGCAAGGCCAATACCCCGGTGGTGATGGGGCCCAACATCAAGCCCTTCCCTTTGAATGAAGCCCTGGGAGACACTCTGGAAGCCACCGTGGCCCTGAAGGCGGGAGACAACGTCACCACCGACGACATCATGCCCTCCGACGCCCGGCTCCTGCCCTTCCGCTCCAACGTGCCCCACCTTTCCAACTACTGCTTTGAGAACATAGACCCGGACTTTCCCGCCCGCTGCCGGGAGCTGGAAAACAGCGCCGTCATCGGCGGCGAAAACTACGGGCAGGGCTCCAGCCGGGAGCATGCGGCCCTGGTCCCCCTGTATCTGGGAGTCCGCTTTGTCATAGCCAGGTCCTTCGCCCGCATCCACCGGGCCAACCTCATAAACAGCGGCATCCTGCCTCTGGTCTTTGAAAACCCCGGCGATTACGAGGATATGGCTTTGGGGCAAAAACTCATCATTGAAAATGCCCGGGAGCAGATAGAGCAGCCGGTGATGACGGTCCGCAACGCCTTTACAGACCGGGAATTCCGGGTCCTGGCCGCCTTCTCCCCCCTGGAACGGGAGCTGCTGCTGGCCGGAGGAAAGATCAATCACATGAAGGAGGTCAAATAGATGACGGAATATGCCGGATATACGGAGGCCTTTGCCCGGATCCTGGAACAGCAGGAGCGGCGCATCGCCCGGATGAAGGAGCAGCGGGGCCTTATAAACTATCAGGAACTGGATAAGATCATTATAGGCGTCATCGGCGGAGACGGCATCGGTCCCGCCATCACCGCCTGCGCCAGGGAACTGCTGGAAAGCCTGCTCCGGGAAGAAGTGAGGGCCGGCAAGGTGGAGTTCCGCACCATTGAAGGCTGCACCATAGAGAACCGGGCCGCTGCCGGGAAGGCCATCCCCGACGACGTCCTTGAAGAGATCCGGGCCTGCCATGTTCTTCTGAAGGGCCCCACCACCACGCCCCGGAAGGGAGACCAATGGGCCAACGTGGAAAGCGCCAATGTTGCCATGCGGAAGGAGCTGGACCTCTTCGCCAACGTGCGCCCCGTAAAGGTGCCGGAGGCGGGGATCGACTGGACCTTCTTCCGGGAAAACACGGAATGCCTCTATGCCATGGGCAGCCAGGGCCTCACGATAGGAGAAGATCTGGCGGTGGATTTCCGGGTCATCACCCGGCCCGGCACGGAGCGCATCGCCCGCATGGCTTTTGATTACGCCAGAGCCAACGGCAAGACCCAGGTGACCATAGTGACCAAGGCCAACGTGGTAAAGTCCACCGACGGCCTGTTTCTGGACGTCTGCCGGGAAGTAGCAAAAGAATATCCCGAAATCGCCGTGGACGACTGGTACATAGATATCATGACGGCCAAGCTCATAGACGAGAAGCGCCGCTCCCACTTCCAGGTCCTTATCCTGCCCAATCTCTACGGAGACATCCTCACCGATGAGGCCGCAGAATTCCAGGGAGGCGTAGGGACCGCAGGCAGCGCCAACCTGGGGCAGCGCTACGCCATGTTTGAAGCCATCCACGGCAGCGCCCCCCGGATGGTGGAGGAAGGCCGGGCCCAATACGCAGACCCCTCCAGCGTGATCCGGGCCGGCGCCATGCTTCTCTCCCACATCGGCTTCCAGGAAGCGTCCAACAGACTGATGGCAGCCCTGGAAAAAGCGGGGAAAGACCCCTCTGCCCCGGTCCTCACCGGCCGGAAAGACGGCGCCACCGGCCGGGAACTGGCCCTGTGGCTGCTGCAGGAAACGGAGGCCGCCCTATGAAAGCCCATCTGGACAGCGGACGAATGAACCTGGAGCACCGTCCTCTTTTCGACGATCTGCTCTTTGAATTGCGGAAGAACATCCTGCTGGGAAACTTCCAGGACGGAAAAAAGCTGACGGAGCAATACCTCTGCGATACCTACCAGGTGAGCCGCACCCCCGTACGGGAGGCTCTGCGGCAGCTGGCGGCCGAAGGGCTGATAGAGACCATCCCCAACCGGGGAGCCTTCGTCACCGCTTTTACGGCCCAGGACCTTTCGGACCTCTACGAACTGAGAAAAGCCTATGAGATCCTGGCCACCCGCTGGGCTGTGGAACGCATCACCAAGGAAGAGCTGGCGGAGCTGGAAGAGGCCTTTGAGTTCATGGAGTTCTACACCCAGAAAAGCGACCCGGAAAAAATGTTGAACATCAACATGCAGTTCCACGATCTCATCTACCGGGCCGCCCACAACAAGCGGCTCCACAGCGTCCTCTCCTCTTATCAGCTTTATATAAAGCAGACCAAGGCCAACACGGCCTATCTGAACGGAAAGCTGGAGGAGGTCCTGGATGAACACCGCAGCATCTACCGGGCCTTTCTGGATGAGGACCCGGAGGCGGGAGCCGCCGCCGCCGCCCTCCACCTGGAAAACGCAAAGAAACGCTCCGGCCTGAAATAGCCGCCGGGGCTTTCCCGCCTCCCTTCATAAAAACGGGCTTTCCTGACCCTGCGAAAAAAAAACAGCGGCGGGGATGAGACCCTGTTCGGTCTTATTCCCGCCGCCGGTATACCGTATGTATGTGGCCGGCTTCCGCCGTTCCCCGGGACCTACGCTTCCTCCCAGGCAGAGAGGGCTTTCAGATTCAGGGGAAGCAGCCTGGCCTTGGAGCCTGTGGCGAACTGCTTTTCCACCACCTTCTCCAGGCTTGCGATGGAAACGATGCCGCTCTTCCGCACAATGGCTCCCAGCATGACCATATTGGACACCTTGGTGTTTTCCAGGGTCTCCGCTATGCCCGTGGCGTCTATGCTGAACACCGATATGTCTTTCCGCTCCACCTCCTGGGTGATGAGGGAAGAGTTCAGGAAGAGCTTTCCTCCGGGCTTGACATTATCTATGAACCGCTCCAGAGAAGGCCCGTTCATGGCCACCAGAGAATCTATCTCCGTAGCCAGGGGAGAGGCGATGGGTCTGTCCGACACGATGACGGTGCAGTTGGCGGTGCCTCCCCGCATTTCCGGTCCGTAGGAAGGCATCCAGGTCACTTCCTTTTCCTCTTCCATGGCGGCATAGGCCAGCATGGTCCCCATCAGCATGACGCCCTGGCCTCCAAAGCCGGCAATGATCATCTTATGCGTAGCCATTTACTTCACCTCCTGGGGGCATTTCAGATTGCCCAACGGATAATACGGGATCATGTTCTCTCCCAGCCATTTCAGCGCCGCCACCGGAGCCAGGCCCCAGTTGGTGGGACAGCTGGAGAGGATCTCCACAAAGCCGAAGCCCAGCTTCTTTTCCTGGACCTCCACGGCCCTGGCTATGGCCTTCTTCGCCTGCCGCACATGGGCGGGAGTATCCAGGGCCACCCTTTCCACAAACACGGCGCCGTCTATGGTGGCGATCATTTCCGCCATCCGCAGGGGCCTGCCGCAGGCCGCCTCCGTCCGCCCCATGGGAGTGGTGGTGGTCTTCTGGCCTATCAGCGTGGTGGGGGCCATCTGGCCTCCGGTCATGCCGTAAATGGCGTTGTTGATGAAAAAGGTGCTTATCTTTTCCCCTCTGTGGGCTGCGTGGATGATCTCGCAGGTGCCGATGGAGGCCAGGTCTCCGTCTCCCTGGTAGGTAAACACGATGTGGTCCGGGTGGACCCGCTTGATTCCGGAAGCAATGGCAGGAGACCTTCCGTGGGTGGTCTCGCACATGTCCACGTTCATATATTGATGGCAGGTGACGCTGCAGCCGATGGGAGCGGTGCCGATGGCCTTGCCCAGATGTCCCCGCTCCACCAGGGTTTCCATCACCAACCGGTGAGCGACGCCGTGGGTACAGCCGGGACAATAATGGGTTTCCGTTTCCCGCATCCCTCTGGTATATTCAAACACTGTCTTCACTTACTTCACCCCCAATGCTTTTTTTGCGCTTTCCGCCACCTCGGCGGGACTCAGGAGCATGCCGCCGACGCGGTTGCACAGGGTAATGGGCCAGCGCTCCTTTGCGCCTAACTTCACATCCTCTATCATCTGTCCCATGGAGAGCTCCGCACAGACGATGGCTTTGGTTTTGGGCCCGATTTCATCGAAGGCCTTGTAGGGATAGGGCCACAGGGAGATGGGCCGGATGAGCCCCGCCTTTATCCCTTCTTCCGCCAGCAGATCTATGGCTTCCAGCACGATGCGGGAGGTGGTCCCGTAGGACACCAGCACCACTTCCGCATCCGCCAGCCCTACGGTCTGGTATTTCACCAGCTCCTTCTTTGCCTTTTCGTGTTTTCCCCAGTATCCCAGCACTCTCTGCTCCAGCCGGTCCGGCTTCAGATCCAGAGAGATGACGGAGTTGGGCTTCCTTTCGTCCTTATGTCCGGCCAGGGCCCAGGGCTTCACCTTTGGAATATCCTCCTCCGTAACGGCGGGGACCGCCTCCGGCAGAAGCACGGGCTCCATCATCTGTCCCAGCATGCCGTCGGCCAGGATCAGCACCGGATTCCGGTATTCGTCTGCGATCTTAAAGGCTCCGGCTATCATGTCCACCGCTTCCTGGATGGAAGCCGGCGCAAAGGAATAGACGTGATAGTCTCCGTTGCTCCCGCCCCGGGTGGCTTGAAAATAGTCGGCCTGGCTGGGCTGGATGGAGCCGATGCCGGGGCCTCCCCGGGAGACGTTTATGATGACGCAGGGGACCTCTGTAGAACAGAGGAAGCCGATCCCTTCCTGCATGAGGGCGATGCCCGGAGAAGAAGAGGACAGCATGGCGGTCCCCCCCGAGACGGCGGCGCCGTAGACCATGCTGATGGCCGCCAGCTCGCTCTCCGCCTGAATGAAAGAGCCTCCCACCTTATTCAGTTCCCGGGCCATATATTCCGTCAATTCGTTCTGAGGGGTGATGGGATAGCCGAAATAAAATCTGGCGCCGCCCCGGATGGCCGCCGCCGCAAAGGCCTCGTTTCCCTTCATCAGGACCTTCTTGCTCATTTCTCTTCCCCCTCCTTCACATAGATGCTTATGACGCCGTCGGGACACATCAGGGCGCAGCTGCCGCAGGCGATGCAATCGTCCGCCTTCTCCACGCTTACGGGATGGTAGCCCTTCTGGTTCAGCCTGGAATCGTGGATCTTCAGGACGTTTTTAGGGCAAACGGAAACACAGAGCTCGCAGCCCTTGCACCGTTCCTCCCGAAGCTTCAAAATACCTTTTGCCATTTTCCGATTACTCCTTTTCTGCCCGTCCTCTTCCCCTTCACCTGTCCAGCCAGGCGGGCCGCATGTACAGCTCCATGGGGAAAAGGCGGAATTCTTTGTCTTCCTTTATGTTTTTCAACGTTGATATTTTATCACATATCTCCCGGGAAGCACAACAGTATTCTACCGGGATCTCCAGAAAAGAGGATAACTCCCTGCATAAGCCGTATCCTTTGATCACGTCTTCCGCCCGGGTCTCCCTCAGCATATGGGTGTTGCTGATCAGCCCGGCCAGGGGGATCCCGGTCTCTCCGCATATGCTCCGGATGTGGGCCAGGGCTCCCTCAAAATCGGCAGTCTCCGGCCGGTTGGCGTTGACCACACAGTAAAGTCCCGCCTCCGGCCCCAGGAAATACTTGCGGAACTGGTTCAGCACCCGGGCCCCGGTATCGTCGCCGCCGGAATCCACCACCACATGGCAGCCGCCGTCTTCCAGCGGCCCCCGTATCTCCGCCGTAATGGCCGGCATATCCGCGCTGATGTCCGCATGGTACACATTGCTGTACAGGGCTACGCCGTTTTCCTCCAGGAATTGCTGCCGCTCCCGGCTGCGGAAATAGGGATTGGCGATGTCCAGGTCCGCCAGAGCGGTCCTCTTCCCTTCCCGGGCCAGCTTTATGGCGTAATTCACGGAGAATTCCGTCTTCCCGCTGCCGTAATGGCCGCAGACTATGGTGATGCGCTTATCCATAACGTCCTATTTCTCCCCTCCGTTCGCCGCCGGCTTTTCTCAAGAAGGCCCCGCCGGGCTTCTATCCAATGTACGCAAAGACCTCGTTCAGAGCGGATATCTGACGGAAATCCCAGCCCGTGGCCAGCTGATTTTCTTCCTTGCGCTGCAAATACAGGGCCTTTATCCCCACGTTGTTGGCGCCCTGGATATCGTCCCGGAAATTGTCTCCCACATAGATGGCCTCGCCGGCGGTGATTCCCAGACCCTCCAGACATTTCCGGAAGGGCCCCGGCGCCGGCTTTTCTATCCCGATCTCCGAAGAGACCACCACATAGTCCAGATAGGGCGTCAGCTCCAGCTGCTCCAGAAGCTCCCGGCACTTCAGATCCCAGTTGCTTACCACTCCGATCTTGAATCCCCTCTTCCTGAGCTCCGTCAGGCAGGGGATGGTGTCCGGGTACAGCTTCCACTCCGACCGGGGCGGGCTCTTTTCCATCATATTTTTTGAAAACTCCGCCACCGGCACCTGGGACACATGCAGATAGGAGAGCATGAGGGAGGCGTAGAAAGGATAAAACTCCTTCACCTCCTGATTCAGCAGCCCCGGATGATTGTCCATCATAAACCTGTCCGCAAAACGGAAGGCATTCTTCAGCTCTTCCTTGTCCACCCTGACGTCGAATTCCGCCAGACGCTCCATGAACCGGCCCACCAGCGGCGGGTAGATCAGCGTCATTCCCAGGTCAAAGATCACTCCTTTGCATTTTTCCGTCAATTCCATGCACCTCCCTATATCTCAATGATCTCCATAGCGTCCTTTATCTGGGCCGCAAGCTCCTGCTCTCCGCCGAAGGCGGGAAACTCGCTTGGATAGCCCAGGCATCTGCACGTGTAATATGTGCCCTCTTCCCAAAAGCTTTTCCGGTAATGGACGTGGCCGCTGACGGCCACCTTTACATTGGGCCGCCGGGTGATGCGGTAAAGCCCCTCCGACCCCATAAAGCCGTTGAAATACCGGAACATTTCGTACAGTCTGTGGTCCTCCCCCACCAGGAAAGCCGGATGGTTCACCATGTGGGTCATGAGGATCACTTTCTTATCCTTATATTGGTCCACCAGCTGCAGCAGGGCCCCGGTCCAGTCCCGCTCCGCCTCTTTGTCGCTCTTGCCGTGCCTGGCGTTCCGCCTGTCCCGCCAGACCCTGCCCATGTATTCCCGCCGCTGAAGCTCTTCCTCCGTAAATTGCCCGGGGAAAGCAAAGGAATAATCGTACCAGCCGCAACCGGCCACCAGCACCGTTTCGTCGGAGAGGGCCACCGCCCGGTTCTGCACAAAGCCCCGGTCTCCCCGGGGGCCCGACAGATAGCCCGTGATGGCCGGTATGTCCATGGCCTCCTCAAACTTGGACCAGTAATCGTGATTGCCCAGGCAATAATACAGCTCCGGCCTTATTTTTCCCCGCAGCCGCCTGACAAAACTCAGGGTCCGCATATAATATTCCGAAAAATCGCCGGCTATGAGCAAAAGCTCGATGCCGCTCTCGTTGATACAGGCGGCGAACACCTCCTCAAAGGCCCGTTCCTCCGCCTGCTCGTCTATATGGATGTCTGAGATCACGCCTGCCTTCATAGCTTTTATTCCACATAGTGGCACTTTACCCAGTGCCGCTCTCCTATCTCTTTGAGCTCCGGCTTCTCCCGGAGGCATTTCTCTGTGCAGTTGGGGCAGCGGGGCGCAAAAATGCACACCGAATCTCCCCGGATCACGTCTCCGCTGTCCCGGGCCTCTCCCGAGGTGTTGTCGGCGTTGAGATCCAGCAGCGATGAAAGGAGCAGCTGGGTATAAGGATGCCTGCCCCGGCTGTAGATTTCCTGACATTCTCCGCTCTCCACGATTTCCCCCATGTACATGACGATAATCCGGTCAGACATGTAGTGGATGATGTTGAGGTCGTGGGAAATGAACAGGGTGGACAGCTCAAATTCCTTCTGCAGGGAACGCATGAGGTTCAGTATCTGCGCCTGGACCGAAAGGTCCAGTGCGGAAACCACCTCGTCCGCCACTATGAAAGAGGGATTTGTCAGCAGGGCGATGAGGATGCATATCCTCTGCTTCTGCCCGCCGGAGAGCTCGTGGGGATAGCGTTCCAGATATTCGTCGGTCATGCCCACCTTGGAAATGAGGGCGTCTATCCTGGCCTTCTGCTCCCCCTTGTCCCGGACGCCGATGCTGTGAAGGGCCTCCCGGAGAATGCCGCCTATGGTGAACTGAGGGTTCAGAGCCGTGCTGGGGTCCTGAAAGATCATCTGTATCTTGCTGCGCTTTTCTTTAAAAGCCCGCCGGGAAACCCGGGTGATGTCCTCTCCCTCGAAAATCACCTGGCCCCCGTCGCAATCCAGCAGCTTGGTGATGATCCGGCCCACGGTGGTCTTGCCGCAGCCCGATTCTCCTATCAGCCCCACGGTCTCGCCCTTTTCCACATAAAAATTCACTGCGTTCACCGCCGTAAAGAGCTTTTTCTTTTCCAGCAGCCTGGCGGAGGGCACCCGGTAGGTCTTGGTCAGGTCCTTTACTTCAATGATACGCTCAGCCATGGCTCTCCCCTCCTTCAAACAGCACGCACTTCACCCTCCTGCCCCCGGCCAGCTCCGCCACGGGGATCTCTCCCTTGCAGGCTTCCCGGCGCTCCTGGCAGCGGTCGTAAAACACGCAGCCGGCTTTGGGCCGCTCCTTCAGCGAGGGGACCCTGCCGTCTATGATGGTGAGGGGCTTGTCCTTGACGGCGGCGTTGGGGATGGAATTGATGAGGGCCCGGGTGTAGGGATGCCGGGGATCCTTTATGATATCCTCTGTTTTTCCGTACTCCACCATCCAGCCGCAGTACATGACGCCTACATGGCTGCAGGTCTGGCTGATCACCGTGATATCATGGGAAATGATGATGATGGACATGTGGTTCAGGGCCTGTATCTGCTTCATCAGCGTGAGGATCTTGTTCTGGGTGGTCACATCCAGAGCCGTGGTGGGCTCGTCGGCGATGAGCAGTTCCGGGTGGGCGGAAATGGCGATGGCGATCATCACCCGCTGGCGCTGCCCGCCGGAAAGCTGATGCGGATACTTTTTCAGGGTTGCCTGGGGATCCACAAAGCCCACGTTTTCCAGGGCTTCCACACATTTTTTCTCCAGCTCGTCCCTGCTCAGATCATAGTGGAGCTGATACGCTTCCCGGATCTGCTTCCCCACCTTCATAAGGGGGTTCAGGGAGGACATGGAGTCCTGGAAGATCATGGACATCTGCTTGCCCCGCAGGGCATAATAGTCCTTTGCGGTGTACTTTGCCAGGTCCGCCCCGTTAAAATCTATGGCCCCGCCGCTGATCTTTATATTGGACCGCAGAAGGCCCATTATGGCCATGGCCGTCATGCTCTTGCCGCAGCCGGATTCCCCCACCAGCCCCAGGGTCTCCCCCCGGTCCACGGTCAGAGATACATTCTCCAGCACCGGATAGGGGATGTCGTCCAGAAGGATGTCCACACACAGGTTCTTTACGTCCAGCATCGCCCTATACCTCCTTTGCCGTTTTGGAATTCAGCACGGCGCTGAGACCATCGCCAAGAAGATTGAAGCCCAGCACCAGCAGAGTGATCATGGTCCCCGGCAGCAGGACGTTCCAGGGCGCCGTCATGATGGAGCGCTGGCCTTCGCTGAGCATCTGCCCCCAGCTGGGGTCCGGCGGCTGGATGCCCAGACCCAGGAAGGACAGGGCCGCCTCCGTCAGCACCGCTTCGGAAAAGGCCAGAGAGGCCGTTATGATGATGGTGGACACCACGTTGGGAAGGATGTGCCGCACCATTACCCGGAAGGGGTTCAGCCCCACCAGAGTGGTCCACTGTATGTATTCGCTCTCCTTCACCTTCAGCACCGTGGCTCTGGTCATACGGATGAACTGAGGGATGAGGATGAGGGTGATGGCCACCGCCGTGGAGAAAAAGCTGCGCCCCAGAATGGCCGCCACCATCATGGCCATCAGCAGGCTGGGAATGGACTTGAAGGCGTCGGTGAAGCGCATGATGATGTTGCCCACGACGCCCTGGAAGTACCCGGCCAGCAGAGCCAGCAGAACTCCCGTGACCATGGCGCAGAACACGGTGATGAGGCCTATGGAAAAGGCGGTCTGCCCCGCCACCATGGTGCGGGAAAACACATCCCGGCCCAGGCGGTCCGTTCCGGCCCAATGTTCCCCGGAAGGAGGCTGCAGAGTGTTGTCCGCCACTATTTGCAGAGGGTCGCAGGGGGTCCAGAAGATCCCCAGGACAGTGAAGACCACCAATACGCTCACCAGGATAAAGCCTGCGGCGAAGTTTTTGTTTCTGAAAGCTCTTTTCATAGCCGCATCACTCCTTTATCCTGATCCTCGGGTCTATGACCATATAGAGGATATCCAACAGCAGATACGCCAGGATCACCACGATGGAAACGTACACGCAGATCCCCTGGACCAGCGGCAGATCCAGGTTCTGGATGCCTGTCACCAGCAGGGCCCCTATGCCGGGAATGGTGAATACCTGCTCCACCACGATGCTGCCGGTGATGATGCTGACGAAGATCATGCCCAGAATGGTAACAATGGGGATCATGGCGTTTCTCAGCACATGCTTGTAGAGGATGTCTTTCTCCGACACCCCCTTGTTCCTGGCCGCCAGCACATAATCGCTGTTCAGCTCCTCCACCATGGAATTGCGCACATAGCGCACGGTGATGGAGATGCCGGAAAAGGCCACGGCGACGGCAGGCAAAATGAGCCCCCTGATGAAAGGCAGCAGCCCTGCGTCTATGGTGGTGAAGGCGTTTACGGGAAGCCAGCCCAGCTTTATGCAGAACACCAGGATGAGGATCATGGCCAGGAAAAAGGACGGGATGGCAATGCCCACCTGGGTGGCGCCGTTGAGCAGAGTCCCCCGCCCGCCCTTGTTGAAGCGGGCTGCCAGTATCCCCAGGGGAATGCCCACAATCCCCACCAGAATAAAGGCGAAGATGGCCAGGCCCACGGTATTGGGCAGCCTGTCCAGCAAAAGCTGGTTGACAGGCAGGCCGTAACGGATGGATTCTCCCATATCCAGCTGGAACAGATTGATGATCCAATCGAAATAGCGCTCCAGAGGGGGCTTGTCCAGTCCGTACTTTTCCATGAGAAGCTGTTCCAGGGCCGGGTCCGGCTCCAGGCCGATCTTGTTCAAAACGGGATTGCCCGGGATCAGCTGAAATATGACGAAGATGATGATGGTAACGAGAAAGAAGGTCAAAATGGAATACAGGATTCTTTTTGCCATCAGAAAAAGCCTCCGACATCAGAACGGCGGCTATGCGCCGGAAAATAGAGGGCGGGGTCTCCCCCGCCCCCACTCTATGGTTCTGCGATTATTCAGCCCACTCCCAGTTCCTCATATCGATGAAGGTGAAGGGATAGGAAACGAAGCCCTGAAGCTCGGCATTGACCGCCACATAGTTGGTCACGTCCTGAATGAAGACAGAGGCGGCTTCCTGAGCCAGAATGGTCTGCGCCTCCTTGTAGAGGGCCGCTCTTTCATCCACATCGTTGGTCAGCCTTGCGGTCTCAATGATCTCCGTGTATCTGTCGTTGTCGAAGTTGATGAAGTTCCGGCCATAGCCCTGCATGAAGCGCTTCAGCACCGGATCCGGATCCAGCTTGCCGGTGAAGCCTATCACTGTGGCTTCGTGGCTGAAGTTGGTATAGACCTCTTCCAGCCAGGTATTCCAGTCTATGATATCCAGCTCCATGGTGACGCCCACCTGGGCCAGCTGGTCCTTTATGATGGTAGCGGCGTCCACATTCTGATCGTACTCGGAGGCCACCCGGCAGGTGAAGGTCAGATCCGAATAGCCGGCTTCCGCCAGGAGAGCCTGGGCCTGCTCGGGATCGTAGGTGTAGTAGTCCGACAGATCCTCATACCAGAAGCCCATTACCGGCGAGAAGTTGGAGCCCACCTTCTCGGAGCCGGGAGCCACTATGGAGATGATGTCGTCCTTGTTTATGGCATAGTTGATGGCCTGTCTCACCCGGACGTCCTGGAAGGGCTCGAAGCTGTTGTTCAGACCCAGGAGCTGGATGGTGTTGGAGCCGTACTGCTCTATGACGTAGCTGTCCGCAGGCACCTGCTCCAGAATGTCGTAGGTGACCGTCATATAGTCGTATTCGCCGTTGCTGAGAGCCAGCACCGCCGTGGACATGTCGGCGAAGATCTTCACTTCCACCTCGTCTATCTTCGGCAGTCCTTCCTCATAGTAGTTTTCAAACTTAGTGAGGTTCATGCCCATGCCCGGGGTATAATCCACAAACATGTAGGGGCCTGCGCCTATGGGATGGGTGGCCTGGTCCGGGCCGCTGCCCTCCGGCATCATTCCCACATACATATATGCCAGGAAGCTGGCGTCGTTGGCGTTGATGTGCATTTCCACCGTGTAATCGTCTACCACCACCACTTCCGTGATGACGTCGGCAAAGGTGGCCTTTGTCACTTCCGGTTCATCCGGGTCCTTGCCGCAAAGCCTGTCCAGGGAATACTTCACATCGGCGGCGGTGAAATCGCTGCCGTCGTGGAAGGTGACGCCTTCCCTCAGATGGAAGGTGTAGATCAGGCCGTCCTCGCTGATTTCCCAGCTCTCCGCCAGTCCGGGAGTCATTTCACCCTCCGGGGAAAAGCTCAGCAAACCGGCGAACACATTGAGCATGATCTCTTCCGTTCCGCTGGCCTGAGCGATGTAAGGATCCAGAGAATCGAAGTCTTGCTGAATGCCGACAATGACGCTGCTGGCGCCTTCCGCCTCTCCGCCGTCCCCGGCAGCCGGGTCCTCTTCCCCGCCGCCGCAGGCAAACAGACAGAAAACCATTGCGAATGCCAACAGCAATGCGATCCATTTCTTCATTTGTTTCTCCTCCTGTGATTTTATCCGTTTTTTGAACACTCTATCAAAAGCGGACTTCTCCGCCCCGAGCCCTTAAAAAATCCCGATGTGCCGTCAGACCAATCATTCACACCCTATCCGACCGATAGGTGGGTCATCTGTTCCCGCTTCTGTCTTCCACTGCAAGGAGGCCTGACATAGGCCGAGGAAACCCGAAATCCCGTGAACTTACTGTAGGTTAAATATCATGGCCTTAACGAACACCTCAGGATTTATACCGCATCAGGGAAATTCCCGACGTCTCTCCATTATACCTTATATTTTGCTTATTGTTTATTCCAGGCCCTCCAGGTCTATCGCACAATTATGATAAACCTTTTGGACGTCGTCGTTGTCCTCCAGCTGATCTATGAGCTTGTAAAGGCTTTTCAGCGCCGCTTCATCCGGGGCCGCCTCTATGGACGGGATGTATTCCACATCCGCTTCCACCAGCTCATAGCCCGCACTTCTCAAAGCGTCCGCCACCTGGTCCAGGACGTCCGGCGCAGTGTAGATCTCAAAGCTGTCCTCTCCGGTGACCAGATCTTCGGCCCCGGCTTCCAGCGCCGCTTCCATAAGAGCGTCCTCGCCGACCTCTTCCGTCTTCTCCACCAGGATATAGCCTTTTCTCTCGAACATGTAGGACACGCAGCCCGGAACGCCCAGATTCCCGTTATTTTTATCAAAGGCGTGCTTTATGGCGGAGGTGGTCCGGTTCTTGTTGTCCGTGAGCACATCCACGATGACCGCCACGCCTCCGGGACCGTAACCCTCAAAACTGCCGCTTTCATAGGTTTCGGAGGAATCCTCCCCCGTCCCTTTCTTGATGGCCCTGGTTATGTTGTCGTTGGGCATATTGATGCTCTTTGCCCGTTCTATGGCATGCTTCAGCGATACGTTGTAATCCGGGTCTCCCCCGGCCCTGGCCGCCATGGTGATGGCCCGGGCGTACTTGGTGAATACCTGCCCCCGCTTCGCATCCTGTGCGGCCTTTCTTCCGGCTATGGTGCCGTGTCTGCCCATAAGTTCTTCCTCCAAAATTTCTTTTCGGTTAGATTATATACTCATACCATAGGAATTGCAAGTTTTTCTATGAAGGGTTTTGC